>CAYVKZ010000003.1:0-73114 GCA_964452295.1 uncultured Acidiphilium sp. | reverse complement strand
CGTTGAACCAAAAGTTCGGTGCGGGTATCTATCGAAGAAGTAGCTTCGTCCATTATCATAACGGGCGCGTCTTTAACGGCGGCGCGCGCTATTGAAAGCAGTTGCCTTTGACCTTGCGACAAATTCGCTCCGTCGGAAGTAAGCATCGTATCGTAACCGTCCGGCAAACGCGAAATAAAGTCGTGCGCGTTCGCAAGCTTTGCCGCCGCGATACATTCTTCGTCGGTCGCGTCCAACCTGCCGTAGCGAATATTTTCCATAACGGTGCCCGTAAACAAATTGGTATCTTGCAAAACCATGCCGAGCGAGCGGCGTAAATCGTCTTTTTTGATTTTATTGATGTTTATGCCGTCGTAACGAATTTTTCCGTCTGCAATATCGTAAAATCTGTTTAAAAGATTGGTTATGGTGGTTTTACCCGCGCCGGTTGCTCCTACGAAAGCAACTTTTTGCCCCGGACGAGCGTAGAGCGTTACGCCGTGCAAAACGATTTTATTCGGATCGTAACCGAAATCGACGTCGTCCATAACGATATCGCCTTTTAATTCGGTATAAGTTACCGAGCCGTCCGCTTTATGCGGGTGTTTCCAAGCCCAAAGCCCGGTGCGTTCGGTCGTTTCGGTAAGCTTTCCGTCTTTATCGTAAGTCGCGTTGACCAAAGTAACGTAACCGTCGTCTACTTCGGGTTTTTCGTCGATTATTTCAAAAACGCGAGAGGCACCCGCAAGCCCCATATATATAGAGTTAAGTTGTTGCGAAACGTTGGATATGTTTTGAGTAAACCCTTTGCTCATCGGCAAAAAGGCGGCTATAATCGATACGTCTAAAACCAAACCCGAAATCGAAAAAGATTTTAACCAAGTCGGCATAGACGAGACGGCAACGATCGCCCCGACGAGCGCGAGAGCAACATACAAAAGATGCCCCAAATTACCCATCATCGGCATTAAAATATTCGCAAAAGTATTGGCTTTGGTAGCGTCGCTAACCAAAGCGGCATTAACTTTATCGAATTCTTTTTCGGCAAGGCGTTCGTGCGTAAATACCTTAATAACCTTTTGCCCGTGCATACTTTCCTCTACGTAACCTTCGCACGCCCCCAAAGATTTTTGCTGTTTTACGAAATATTTAGCAGAATTGCCGCCTACTTTTTTAACGACGACGAGCATTAAACACACGAACAAACCTACCACCAAAGTAAGCCACAAACTGTAATACAACATCGAAAACAATAATATCAACAATACGAAAACGGTTTGCACTACGGAAAGCAAGCTTTCGGATACGAGCTGGCGAAGCGCGTCTACGTCGTTCGCATAAACGCTCATTATATCGCCGTGCGTGTGCGTATCGAAATATTTCACCGGCAAATTCTGCATTTTGTTGAACATTGCGTTACGCACGTCTCGCAAAAATCCCTGCGTTACGCCCGCCATTATCATAGAACGCACGCCCGAAGCTATTGCCGCTCCGCCGCAAATACATCCCATCAGTATAAGAATATTTACGAATTTATTCCAATTTCCCTCTTTGATTGCGGTAATGATGTTTTGCATGAATATTCCCGAAGCGGAAGTTCCGGCAGCCGAAACAAGTAAGCAAACAAACACAAAAACCAATTGTAACCAATAATTTTTAAGCAGCATTTTTATAAGACGAGGCAAAACGTCTTTGCTTACTTTAGGTTTTGGCCCGAATTTCGCGTTTTTACCGCCTTTTGCAATGCCTTTCATATTGCGCCTCCTTCGGGAACGACGGATAAACCGATAGTTTCGCTTTCTTCGCCGCCTACCCTGTTTTGAGTTTCATACACTTCGCGATATATTTCGTTCGTTTTTAAAAGTTCTTCATGCGTACCCAATCCGTCGATCTGTCCGTTATTCATAACGATAATTTTATCGGCGTCTTGAACGGACGCGACGCGTTGCGCTATGATAATTTTCGTAGTATCGGGTATATCGTTAGCCAATGCGGAACGAATAAGCGCGTCTGTTTTCGTATCTACCGCGGAGGTAGAATCGTCGAATATAATAACCTTAGGCTTTTTTAAAAGCGCGCGCGCTATACAAAGGCGCTGCTTTTGTCCGCCCGAAACGTTAGAACCGCCTTGCTCTATATGCGTTTGATATTTATCGGGGAAGCTTTGAATAAATTCGTCGGCTTGCGCGAGTTTGCAAACACGCTCCACTTCTTCGTCAGTCGCGTTTTCGTCGCCCCAACGAATGTTTTCGGCTATGGTGCCGGTAAACAACAAATTCTTTTGCAACACGACGGCTACGTTGTTGCGAAGCGTATCCAAATCGTATTCCTTTACGTTTACACCGCCTACGCTTACGCTACCCTCCGTTGCGTCGTAAAGGCGCGAAATTAAGTTTACGAGCGAGGTTTTTGAAGAACCCGTGCCGCCTATAACGCCGACCGTCTCGCCCGATTTTATGTCTACGTTAATGTTAGAAAGAGCGTATTTTTCGGCATGACTATTATATTTGAAATTAACGTTTTCAAAGCGAATAGAGCCGTCTTTAACTTCGAAAATCGGATTTTCGGGGTTTACTATATCGCTTTTTTCGTTTAAAACTTCGCAAACGCGCTTAGCCGACGCGAGAGACATGGTAATCATAACGAACACCATCGAAAGCATCGTAAAGCTCATCAAAACGGAAATCGAATAGTTGATAAGCATGTTCAAATTGGCAACTATCCCGGGCTTGCCCTCGAATATACCCATTTTCGCACATATAATATAAACGGCGAACTGAATGGCATACATGCAAAGCATCATTATGGGGTTGGAAATAGACATAATTCTTTCCGCCAAAGTAAATTCTTTTTTAATTTGCTCTGACGCTTTGCCGAATTTTTGCTTTTCGTAATCTTCGCGAACGTATGCTTTTACCACGCGCATACCTTTAACGTTTTCTTGAACGGATTCGTTAAGCGCGTCGTATTTTTTAAACAATTTGTTAAAATACGGCAAGTCTATCGCCATTATAACGATTATCGAGGCAAGCAAAACGGGAATTACCACGGCGTAAACAACCAGCATCGAATTAAGCTGCGCCTGCCCTATTGCTTTAAACGCCCTGATGGACATGATTAGCGAAACGATAAGAGTCATCGGCGCGCGCACGCCCATTCTTATTATCGTCATATACGCTTGCTGAACGTTGGTTACGTCCGTCGTTAAACGGGTAACCAAGCTTGCCGTCGAAAACTTATCTATATTTGAAAAAGAAAATCTCTGCACGGAATAATATAAGTCTTGCCTTAAATTTCCGCCGAAGCCAGCCGAGGCTCGCGCAGCGCATATACCCGAAAGTGTTCCGAACGTAAACGACAGCACTCCGCAACCTATTATAATGGCACCTCGCTGTAAAAGCAACCCTATATCGGGGGCGGCAGAGCCTAAACCTTCGAGATACTCCAAAATAAGATAGGACGTCAGCATAGGTATTAAAAGCTCGGCAACGACTTCGCCGATCATAAATATCGGCGTTAAAATAGAAACGAGCTTATACTGCCTTACGCTTTTTAAAAGTGTTTTTATCATGTATATCCTCACAAAAGTTATTTATTATTTGCTTAAATTATCGGCTACGCGAGAAAGAAGCGAAAAAAGTTGGTCTAATTCGGCGGGCGAAAATCCGTCGCGCAAAGTATTTTCCAATGCGAAGCGTTCGCTCTCGAGTAAAGCGAAAATATCTTCTGCCTTTTTTGTAAGCGTGATTTTTTTTAAACGAGCGTCGCTTTCAACGCACGAACGTTCGATAAGCCCGTTTTTTTGCATCAAATTTAAAATATTCGTGCAAGTAGAACGCCGAATCGAAAAGCGTTTTTCTATGTCTCGCTGAAAAACGTCTCTCTCGCGATTATCCATTAAATAACAAATAACGTAACCGTGCGTGCCGGTAACGTTATCCATCAGGCGTTTACCTTCCGAAGCTTCCATTTTGCGCTTTATAAGTATGTTAACGTTGCGCAAATCGAAAGCAAGCCGCCTACCCTCGTTATTCCCTTCTTCCTTAAACATAAATTGTTAGCCGCCTAACATTTTTTATTATGAGCGTATTATAAACGAATTATAAAATATTGTCAACACTAAAAAGCCCGATTTAAAAAATTTTTTAAGAAAAAAAACACGCTTTTTCCCTATGTGAAAACTGCGTGTTTTTTAACGTTTTTTTAATTGATTTTAGCCGTTGTTTCCGGGAAACAGCGGAAGCTCGAAAAATCCCGAGCAAACTTCTTGAGTATATTCTTGGCACGGGGGGATCGCGGCATACCCGTATGAAGGAACCAGCAACTCGACTTCCATTACCATTTTTAAAATTACCGTAACGCAACACGATACCGTAAACGTGTTATTTTCGGCGTTAAACGTGCCGTCCGGCGAAACGATGGATGCAACTGCTTCTATAAAATAAGGTATTATCGAAGGTTCGGGAACGAACAAAATAACGTCGCCCGTAAGCGTCGTGCTGCTTTGCGCCACACCCTCTACTCCGTCCGCGTCAGTATAAATAATCTCCAAAGGAACCGTGAGAGTAACTTGAACTCTGGCAAAATTCGGTCTGTCCGTAAGCCTGTCTATTTGCACCGCGCTTACGGTTGCTTTCGTCGTTGTGCTTTTTGCCGAAACGAACGTTAAAGGATATGTAGGATTACTCGGCGTAGGATTGTATATGTTTAAAACGACACCGTCCTCTTGCGTTTGCTTTATGCACGCGTCGAAAACTTTTTTCGTTTGTATACAAACCTTTTCGCAAAGTCCGTTTAGCGGATTGCCCGTTAACTGACAGGGGCATCTATCCGATTGAAAGTTAGAGAAAAAGGACATTTTTTACCTCCGTTGGTATAATGCTTTCACTCTAATATATGCCGCATTTTATTTTTTTTGCCACTATAGCTAAATTTTAAAACGAAAATTTGAAACAGATTAGATACTAAAATTTATTAAAAAAATCGTAAAATTCTTTTTCGGTTAAAGAATAACCTATTATCGTTTTTAACGTTTCTGAAAACGAAAGACCGCAATAATGACCTTTTTCAAAATATTCCGCGCAAAAAGCCGCTCCTCTTTTTGAACTATCCGCTTTGCAAACTTCGCTTTCGGATAAAAAATTTGAAAAATCGGATGCCGCGACTTTAAATCCGAATTCTTTTGCTTTTACATACTCTTTTAAGGCAACAAGCGACGAAGCCGCGTAAGAAAAACAATAGCAAGAATCACCTTCGGCTGCGTTCTTCCAATAATCCGAAGATAAATAGCCAAACACGTTATAATCGGATAAAATACAATTAAACAATGAATCGTAATCGTAGGGCGATATTCCGTCTAAAAAATTATAATCGAAGTAATAATTAGAATAAACCGCAGTTTCAAAATCGTCTATCGCCGCAGCGGCAATAATCATTTCGGTTAAATTTAAAAGTTTTTCGTTTTTTATCGCATCTTTTTGCGTGGTGGTTAAAAGAGTATTTTGCTCGCTCGTTATGTACGAAAGGAAAAGCACCTCGTTAAAAACCGCCGCCGTTTCGGCATAATCGAGAGGAACGCCGTAAATCGTACCGCCGGAACATAAATAATGCCCGACTTCATGCGCAAGCGAAAAAGCATCGTCGCCGCCGCTACCCAAACAAATAATGCCGCCGTCTGAAAATTTTAGCGTAAACGAACCACTACCCTCGCTTTTTATAACGTTTCCGTTTTCAAACGCGTCGGTTACGCTTTTATAATAGCCGTCATCGAGAAATTTTAAGTAATTCGAGAATATTTTTCCGCCAAGCTCCGATTCGTATATAGACGCAGAAAAATCGCTTGCGGATTCGGTTTGATTTTCATATAAATTTATAAATAACGGAACGACGTAAGTTTTTATTGCCGACTTAATAGCCGACGTATCATACGGCGAATAATCGCGACCGTAGCGTAACTTATACGCGTATTCTATAAAGCCGTCGTTGCCGTAGCCGTTATAACCGAAAGTCGCGGCAAGCTCTTTATTTGCTTGAACGCGATTATAATAAAAACCGTTTATATTATCGCTCGATTCATAAGAAAGATTCATTTCAGCGATTTTTAAGTTTGCTTCGCATAGCGCGGATTGAATACTTTGCTCGGTCCAACCGTTTTCCGAAGAATAAAAATCGGCATCAAAACGGCTTTTACTTATTTTTACAAGCAACGAATAGCCTTTTGCCAAACAATCGTCGCGCAAACTTTGCGCGCTATTACAAGCCGCTCCGTAAATTTTACTATCCGCAGTCGAAAGCGAATAATAAATGCGATAATTATCCTCCGCTTTTATACTGAGTTTTATAAATTCATCGTAAACACACTCGAATTCTTCATAACCTTTATTCGAATCCGCTGAAAGCATTTCTTCCAACTTAGAATAAGTTTCAGCAATTTCATAGGCAAGGTTTTCTTGCTCGGTCGTTTTTATTAAAAGATTATTAAAATCGTTTGTTTTTCCGTTTCTTTTTAAATATCCGCACAGCGAACACTTTGCCGTGTAAATATATTCGTCGGAGCTTAAATAATAATCGTGCCCTTTTGGCGATATTTCGCTAAAAGTTTTTTCTCCGCACTCGCATTTAAAAACTACAACGCCGTAATTTGTGCAAGTCGAATCCTCAAACGATTCAAGCAAAAAATTGTGGACATGCTCGACAAATTCTTTCGCGCTCGATTCGTCGTCCGATGGTTCTTCCGTCGAACCTTCCTCGTCTGAACTTTCTTCGCTTGAGTTTTCACCCGAATTTTCGTTTGAACTTTCTTCGCTTGAGTTTTCACCCGAACTTTCACTTAAACTTTCACCTGAATTTTCTTCGCTTAAGTTTTTCTCACTTGAATCATTATTCACGCTGTCGCTTGAAAATTTACTTGAAGAAAAAGAGGATAATACCGAAGACTCAACGGATTCTTCCGACGAATTTTCAGGAAAATAATCGCGCGCGCCTATATAAGCAATCCCGCCGACGACAATAAAAAACGCAATAAAACAAATAAACGTTAAAATTTTCTTACGCAAAGCATCACCTTCTTTCGTTTTAAAAAAGCAATTTACCACCGCTTAAAGCAATAATAATGCATTTTTGTGAATTTGTCAACAAAAAATAATAAAACTCAGTTATATATCCGCTTATTTTTTTATTTCGAAAAAAATTAAATTGTTTCTAAATTTAACATATATTTTTCATGCACCAACAACATTCTTCTTCGCCGCGCGTAAAAAAAACACCCGAAAGAATCTTTCAGGTGTTTTTTTGGAGGCGCCACCCGGATTTGAACCGGGGCGTAAAGGTTTTGCAGACCTTTGCCTTACCACTTGGCTATGACGCCCTATGCCCGAATTATCCGAGCAAAAAAAAATGGAGCGGGAAACGAGATTCGAACTCGCGACATTTGCCTTGGCAAGGCAACGCTCTACCACTGAGCCATTCCCGCATATCCATCGATAAAAAATTGTCTGGTGGGAACAACAGGGCTCGAACCTGTGACCCCCTGCTTGTAAGGCAGATGCTCTTCCAACTGAGCTATGCTCCCAAACGCAACCGCTCACTTGCGAATGCTCATATAATATACCAAATTATTTTTTAAATTGCAACTGTTTTACACCCCTTTTTTAAAAATTTTAAAAATATTTTTTTTCATAACGAATTTAGGCGATAATATTATTAAAAATCGGCAATCTGCTATATGTTTTGCGCTTTTTTTAAAACAATTCTTCTTTAAGAGACGAATAATTTATCGAAAATTTCTTACCGTTTAAATAATAAAGCAAAGAGTTTTCCTTAAAATAAAATATTATTTCAGCCGAAACTAAAAGCTGCCCTTTGACATGCCTTGTTCTGTTTATTCTTTCGTTTCCGTATTTTCCGTCACCTATGATAAAATGACCGAAATGGGCAAGGTGCGCCCTAATTTGATGCGTGCGCCCCGTTATAAGTTCTACTTTCAAAAGCGAACTGTTTAATCCGCGCTTTACGACTTCGTAATCGGTGATTATTTTTTGCGAACCGCTAATTTGCTCGTCAAAAATTTTCACTAATCCGTTTTTTTCGTCTTTTTTTAAAAATGCGATTAATCGAGCGCGATCGCTTTTTACCACTCCGTTTACTATACAATAATAGTATTTTTTAAATTCGCGATTTTTAAGCCCGTCGTAAAGCTCCGAATATGCTTTATCGTTCAATGCGAAGAAAATTATCCCGCTAGTATTGGTATCTAGTCTATGTGTGTAAATAGCACTAGAAAAACGCTCTTTTATAAGCACATAAAAATCCTCTGAGGAAATTTTTATCGGTTTTTCGCATACCGCTATATTTTCGTCGCTGTAAAGAACGTTTATCTCGGAAGATTTAAATCGGCTTTCGCCGTCGTAGTAAACTTCAACGACGTCGCCGTTTTTTAGTCCGACGTTTTTGTTTATGCGCTTGCCGTTGATTTTTATGTCCTTTTCGCGATAAAGCTTCATCAATCTGTTGTAGCTTAAATTACCGTTATAGCTAGAAAGTAAAAAATCGTCAAGCTTTACGTTTTTATCCGAAATAAATGTTTTCATAGCTTTTTATTTTTAGCGTTAAAATTTAAATTCAAAGTTCTTTTCTTAGTTTTTGTAGTTTTTATTGTTTTTATATTCATCGCATAAAGGGCAAAAAAAGCGATTAATGCCGCAATCGGCGATAAAAACAGGCAAATTTTTAGATGCGTGCCGATAAAATATATCGAATACGCGCTAAAAAGCGCGATTAAATTTTGAAATATAAAAACGTGTACGGCATATTTTAGTCCGCTTACCTTTTTTATCGCGGAAAGCGCCGCAAAACAAGGCGAATAAAGCGCATAAAAAATAAGATAACTAAACGCCGAAAGAGAGCTAAGGTTAACGACGCCGCAAGCGATTAAAATCGAGACCGCGCTTTCTTTTGCAAACAACCCCGAAAACGCCGCAAGCGAAAATCGCCAATCGGTTATGCCTATCGGTATAAAAATAAACGAAATCGATTTTCCTAAAAAACTTAAAACACTTTCGTTTAAATTTTCGGCAAGTTTAAACTCTGGCGTTATCGCGCCTAAAAGCCAAAAACTCATGGTTACCGTAAAAACAACGGTTCCGATTTTTATTATAAAGCTTTTTGTAAATTTTTGCAAGGCTTTTGCAAGCGTTTTTAATTTAGGTGTTCTCAGTGGCGGAAATTCTATAATCAAATCGAGCGGTTTTTCTTTTTTTATTTTTTTATTTACCCATGCAAAAATTATCGAAAACAGCAACCCGAAAACATAAAAAGCGCAAAAAAGCCAAAACGCGTTTTTCCCACCCGATATCGATAATAAAAACAAAAATACGGGCGTTTTTGCCGAACACGGAATAAACGGAAGAGATAAAACCGCACGGTTTTTAGTTCTTTCGTTTTCTAATCCCTCTGCACAAAAAGCCGCAGCCGCCGTACAGCCGTAACTCGTTAAAAATGTAAAAATCACCCTTCCGCTCAGTCCGACATGAGAAAAAAGCTCGTCGAACAAAAACGCCACGCGCGCCAAAATTCCGCTTTGCTCGGCGTAAAAAATAAAAATTTGCAAAATTAAAAGAGGAGGCAAAAACGTTATAAGCGAACAAACAGATTTTATAACTCCGTCGCAAACAAACGCAGTTAAAAACTCGCTCGCGCCGAATGTTATAAGCAAATGACGAGCAGGATATTTTACCGCATAGCAGATTGTTTTTTCGATTAAAAAACAAAGCGCTTTGCCTAAACCGAACTCGCCGAACGCAATATACGCACTGACAAAAAACGTTGCTATCAAAATAATCGAAGACAATATCGGCGAGGCAAACATTCTTTTATCTATACCGTAAAGCTCGGATTTCGCAGGTTTTAACACGCGGTTTAAAAGCTCATTTTCATCGAATAACAAAGCTTTTTCAGTTGTTTTGTCTACTTTATCGATTTTGCCAGATTTATCTTTTTTATCGCTTTTGTTTATAGATAATAATTCGTCAATGAGCCGTTTTACGGCTAAAACGCCAGTTTTTTCGTTAACTTCGGCGATAATTACTCCACTGCCGATTGTTTTTTTTAGCTCAGCTAGATTTATGTTTCCGCCCCGTTTTTTCAGCTCGGAATACATGTTTATAACAAGCGCGGTTTTTCCCGCGGAATACTCCCGAGCTTTTTTGTAAAGCTTTAAGCCCTGTTGTAAATTAGCCGCCTCGCATAAAACTATTATCGCGCCTCGCGCGTTTTTTATTTGATTTAGCGCCTTTTTGCCCTCTAGCGTATAATCGTCAAAGTAACTTCCGGGTAAATCGTAAATTTTCACGAGAGCGTTTTTAAGCCGCAAAACGCCCGCTTTTACGTCGGTGGTAACGCCGTACCAGTTTCCGGTTCGCTCGCTAGCCCCCGTCAATCCGTTGAAAAGCGTTGTTTTACCCGAATTTGCCGCTCCGCAAATATAAACGTTTCCGTTTACGTTTTTATCCGAAACGAGTCTAGTGGTATTCAAACTTTTTTTATCATTCAAATTTATTCCATTGCGCATACGTTTACCCTTCTTGCGACCGAGCGCGATAAACCGATAACTACTCCGCCCGCAGAAATTATCGCTTTGCCGTTTTTTACGTATAAAACGAAGAGCATTTTTCCCTCGGATATAAAAAGCGAATTTAATCTGTTTTTTAGCAAGCCAGATGCTTGTACCGAAAAAACTTTATATTTTCCTACAGTTTTTAATTCGCCGAGCGAGTAAACTTTAGAAATCACGCCATTCACCTGATAAATAAAAAACGCACGACTTTATCGCACGTTTTATTTATATTTTTTTAAGTCTGAATATATGCGAATTTTAATATCCGCGCGCGACGTCGCCTGCACAAACAAGCTTTATTTTTTCCCGAAAAGTTTTTTTACGAAAGAAGGAAGTTCGCGCTTTTGTTCGTTTTTATCGTTTTCGGCAACTTCTTCGAATTCGACTCTGCGAGCGGGCTTTTCACTTTCGGAAGAACGATCGTAATCGTAAACCGCGCGAGGAGCTTCGGAAAAACGACGAGGTCTTACGTCCTCGTTATCGTCCGCATAAGATCCGTTTTCACGCTCGAAAGAGCGATCGTTTGCTTTACGAGAATATAAATCGTCTGAACCGAAATGAGGTATATCGCGAGCCCCGGCGTCGCGTTCGTCACTTACGTCTTGCTTTTTAAAATTATTATCGGCTCGCGCGGTTTCGGTTGTCGGATGATAATTTTTAAACAAGAAAGCGTCGCGTTCATTTTTACCGGCATCGGTAGGTTTTACGTCGAAAAACGAGGTTTTTTCCTTATCTCTGCCGTCTTTGTTTTTAAAGCCGGTAGCTATAAGCGTTACGATAATTTCCTCTTGCAAATCTTCGTTGATATTCGCGCCGAAAATAATGTTCGCCGATTCGTCTACTACGTTCTGAATGAGCTTGGCCGCCTCGTATACCTGACCGAGCGATAAATCTTTGCCTCCGGTTATGTTTATTATAACGCCGCTCGCGCCTTCGATAGTGGTTTCTAAAAGCGGGCTGGAAACAGCCTGACGAACCGCCTCTATAACGCGGTTTTCGCCCTTCGCTCTGCCTACGCCCATGTGCGCTAAGCCTTGATTTTTAATAATCGTGCGGACGTCTGCAAAGTCTAAATTGATGAGCGCGGGAGTAGAAATCAAGTCGGAAATTCCGCAAACGCCCTGACGCAAATTATCGTCTGCGAAAGTGAGCGCGTCACGCATCGGAATGTCTTTAGGCAAGCAATCTAAAAGCTTGTCATTAGGAATGATAATTACCGTGTCGACGTATTTTGTAAGGTTTGCAATGCCTTTAACCGCATTGGCTTCACGCTTTTTTCCTTCGAATGCGAAAGGCTTAGTAATTACCGCAACCGTAAGGCAACCTTTATCCCTTGCGATTTTTGCAACTACCGGAGCGGCACCCGTACCCGTTCCGCCGCCCATACCCGCGGCAATAAACAACAAATCAACACCTTCGCAAACGCGCTCGATTTCCTCTTTAGTTTCTTCTGCGGCTTGCTCACCGAGCTCGGGCTGAGAACCCGCGCCTAAACCTTTAGTTGCGTTTTCGCCTATCTGAATGCGATTTTCAACCGGAACGCGCGAAAGCATTAAAGCTTGCCTATCCGTATTTATAGCAACGAAATCCGCGCTGGTTATTCCCTTATCGATCATTCGATTAACGGCGTTGTTACCCGCACCGCCTATTCCTATAACTCTGATTTTTGCAACTTTCATGTTGCCGTCGTCAACAAACATTTTAACCTCCGTAAGGTTTTACGTTACACGTAAAAACATTTATATTTCGGCATTTTATGCCGCATTTTTAACTTTTTTATGAAATCATATTTTAATAAATCACTTTGCCTTCGTTCTTTTTTAAGGCAAGGTTTAAAAGACTTAAACAAGCGGTTTCGTTCGGGTGCGACATATGCGGAATCTTAGCCGATACTACGTTTATAGCGAAACCCAATTTGTCGGATAAATATTCTTTTGCTCCGCGCATAAAAGCAATTCCACCCCCGGTTAAATATACAACCTTATTTTCGGGTACGTCGGCAAGTTCGCGAAATTTCTCTTCTAACAGTTCGGCTAACTTATCGATAGAATCGCGCACGGCGGAATTTGACCTCTGAAGAGGAAGGCTTATCTCTTCGTCGAAAAGTTTATACGTTCCGTTTACGTCGGTTTTATCGTACCCTAAATTTATTTTTCTCTTAAGCGACTCGGCTTGATCGAATTCGATTTTTAATTCATCCATTAAAGCAACCGTTATATGCCCGCCGCCGTAAGAAAAAGATTTTAAATAAACGATTCCGTTACCTTTTAGCACGCAAAGCGAAGTCGTTAAATATCCGACGTCTATCAAAACGCGAGTAAATCCCCTTTCGTTAAACAAAAGAGAGCCTTCGGCAAAAGCTTCGCTTATAAACTCAACGGAAAACGAACCGACGT
The DNA here is from genome assembly GCA_964452295.1 of uncultured Acidiphilium sp. GTDB lineage: Bacteria > Bacillota > Clostridia > Christensenellales > Borkfalkiaceae > HGM11416. The sequence goes on along the minus strand of CAYVKZ010000003.1, from coordinate 60,127 downwards.
TTTTGCAAGCGGCAGTAAGCAATCCGCAATAGTATTTATCGCACAAAACGTAGGTAATCAAGCCTCCGAGTTTTTCGGACGTTTGCCCTATCGGATTTAAAGCTTGCCTTCCGTCGCCCAGAGTATAAGTCACTGCGGCAACGTTTATCACTACGTAATCGCTGTTTTTAGAAAGCGAAAGTTTTTCGTGTAGCGCGGATACGTCGCTTTCTTTAATTTTACGCTTGCGCGAAAAAGCTATCGAACATTCGCGCGTGCGAACGGCGCAAAAATCACTCGGCGCCCCGACGTAAAGTTTATTTACGGAAACACGCGAATTTTTCACCGCTTCGCTAATAGTTTTTTTAACCGCGAAAGTAAGCGAATTTATATCTAAAAAATCACCGTCGAAAAAACCGTCGTATTCCTGCTCTGAAAACGATTTTATAGCGAAGGTATTATTAACGCCGCGAGCACCCACCACGCAAGTTATTTTTTGCGAGCCGACCTCTAAAACGGCAACCGTATCCTTAGACATTTGCTTCTCCGTAAATTATAAATAATAGATTTAAAAACTACAGTTTTGCGCAAATCTTTGCATTAAGCTTCGTGTTCTGCTTTAATAACGCCGTCAACCGTTTTGTTGACAACGATTTTGCCGCGCATTCTTTTTTCGACCGAAAGCTCGAAATAAGCGGACATTCCTACCTTAAGCTTTTCAAGCGAATCTTCGCCCGCCTTTTGAATTTCGACAATCACACCCTCCGCCATATAAAGATCGACGCGATAATTGCCTTGCTCGGGCGTTGAAATAAAGCGAATTTCAAGCACGTTTTCGCCCACGTCGCCAAGATTTGACAACATCTCGCGCATTGCACTATCCGCACCGTAAGGGAATTCGAACGTGCGCTTAAGCGAGCAACTCTGCAAAGTTTCGGCTTCGTTAACGTCGTAAAAAGTAATAGCCGTAAGCTTTTCGCTGTTTATAGAATCGGCTGTTTGGGCCGAACGAACGGCAAAAAATTCCTCATCCAAAAAATACCAGCCGTCCGAGGCTTTTAGCGCGTAACGCTCACTCCGCTCGACCAAATCGACGATTATGGAACACGGATACTGTTTTTTGACCGAAACTACCTTTAAATAACGGTTTTGAGTAATTTCGCTTTCGATTTCGGAAGTGTTAACGAAAAATATAAGCTTGCCCGAATATTTTTCAAGCATACTTTCGACTTCTTCGACGTTTTCATTATAAACGGAATAATTAACCTTTATATCGCTCACCGAAAAAAGCTTAAACGCGCTTAAAAGACAAACGATCGCAAAAATCGAGCATGTTAAAGCGACGACTATACGCTTGTGCTTCATAATTTTGCGACCTCCCGATTCCGTTTTTTCTATATCCGTCGAGCTTCGTTTCGGCTCTTTGAAGAAGACTTCTTATAATGTACATTATATAATATTCAACCGAAGTTTGTCAACTGTTTGCGAATACAAAAAACGCCATATTCCGCCTTTAATTTACGTATTTTGCACATGCACCCAACGAGGAAAGTTTTTCGTCTAGCCTTTCATAGCCTCGCCGTATTTTTTCGGCTCCGCAAATTACGCTTTTTCCCGAAACAGCAAGCGCGGCAACGCATAGCGCGGCTCCGCCCCGCAAATCGTTGGCACAAACGACCGCAGGAACTAAAAATTTAGGTTTACATATTCTTATTTTCCCGCTTTTAGACACGTCTTGATGTATATTAGCTCCGAATTTTCTAAGCTCTTTTGCGTACAAAAACCTTTCGGGATAAACTTTATCTATGATTACACTGCGTCCGTCTGCATTTATAAGCGACGCCGCGATAATCGGTTGCATGTCCGTAGAAATCGCCGGGTAAACGTCCGCCGTAACCTTTCCGCCTAAAAGTCTACCCTCGCTTTTTACGTAAAAACTAGAAAGTCGAGAATTTTTTTGCTTAAAGCTTTTTATTTCTACCCCGCGCGCTTTAAAAAATTCAACGCATTTTTTTATGTCGTTTTCTTCGGTTTTAAAGGTGACTTCTCCACCGCAAGCGCAAACGGCGGCAATAAAAGTAGCAGCCTCTATTCTATCTTTGATAGGCGAAAATTCAATAGGCGAAGAATCTTTAAGCTCACTTTGATCGACTCCGCAAATGCTAATCATACTACTGCCCGCGCCTTTGATTTTGCAACCTAATCTATTTAAAAAGTCGCACAAACAGCTAATTTCAGGCTCCCTCGCCGCGTTTTTTATAACTGTTTCGCCCTTTAAAAAAATAGCCGCCTCGATTATATTTATCGTCGCGCCGACGCTGGGATAACGCAAAAAAACAGAAGAAGCATGCATGTTTCTTCCGTCAAACGAAAACTTCTCGCCTTCGTCGATAAACTTTACGCCGAGAGATTTTAGTCCGCTTAAATGTATGTCTATGGGGCGACTTCCGATATCGCACCCGCCCGGTTTATACACGACAGCCTTTTTAAACCGAGAAAGAGCCGCGCCTAAAAAGAAAAGCGACGCCCTAATTTTTTTAGAGCGTTCTTTCTGAGGCTCACAAAAGTGCGCCGATTCGGAATATATTTTTAAGCCTCCGCCGTTTATCTTGCATTCTACTCCGTATTCGCGCAAAAGCTCGCACATTACGGCAACGTCGACGATTTTCGGCACCTCGGTAAAAAAGAACTCGCCGCTAAACGCCAAAGTTGCCGAAATAAGCGGCAAACACGCGTTTTTCGCGGCGGAAATTTCTACTTCTCCAAAGAGTTTTTTGCCCCCGTTTATAACGAGCTGTTCCATTGTATAGAGACTCCGTGACTCTATATTGTATGAAAAAGCCTTCGTATAGGTTAAAAACGCTTGCGATATTGCTTTTCGCGCCGTTTGTCAGGTATTTTAAAAGATAAGAACGAGAACTCAATCGAACCTATCGTCGTGCAACGCTGCGGAATTTACTATTCCCGCCGCGCTCATAAACGTTATAATCTGCGTGTTTCCGCTGCTGATAAGCGGAAGCGGCAAGCCCGTAGGCGGAATACTCCCCGTTACCACCAGCGCGTTTACCGCCACCTGCACGATAAAACATACGGCTATCCCGATACAGCAATAATATCCGAACAAATCGCTTTTATTACAAGCGATTTTTATCATTCTATAAAACAATACGCCGTAAAGTGCGATTAGTAAAGCAACGCCGACAAATCCACACTCCTCGCTGATTACCGAAAGTATGAAATCACTTTCTGAAAAAGGCAAAAATTTGAGTTTTTGCCTGGAATTAAAAAGTCCCACGCCGAATAAGCCACCAGAACCGAATGCGTATAAGGACTGAATAAGCTGATATCCCTCGCCTTTCGGCGACGACCACGGATTTATAAACGCTTGCAATCTTTTTAATCTGTACGGTTCGACGATTATCAAAATCGGCACCGCGCATAAAAGCGGCACGGCAAGCATTAAAAAATATTTCAGCGATGCGCCGGCTAAAAAAAGCAAACTCATCATAATGAGTCCGACGCAAACGGTAACCGACATGTTCGGTTCCAACATTATGAGCACGCAAATTATAAAGCCGAAACCGATTATCGGCAAAAGTCCTTTTAACGAACGTACCCTTTCGCCGTTTTTCGAAATGTACGCGGCGCAAAAAATCACATAGCAAAGTTTGACGATTTCGGAGGGCTGAATCGTTATCGAGCCTATCGCTAGCCAGCGTTTTGCTCCGTAAACCTCTTTGCCGAGCGGCGTAAGAACCAAAGCTAAAAAAACAAGCGATATAATTAACGCGCTTAATGAAAACTTTTTTAGTTTTCGATAATCTAAAAAGCAAAAAAAGATATACGTCACGGCACCCAAAAAGTAGCCTATCGCTTGCTTCTTTACGAAATAAAATTTGTCGCCGTAATCTTTTTCGGCTACGTAATTAGAGGCGGAATATATAAAGACAAGCCCTAAAATACATAATATTCCCACGATTATCGGTAGCAACGGCTCGCTTTTTCGATCTTTTATTTTACCGCCCCGTGCAAGCACGCGATTTATCTTTACCACGCGATTGTTTTCATACTTTTCAGCCGCCTTTATATTTTCCGTTTTTAGCGCACGAGTTTCGATTACTTCATTTTTCATTCGTTTTCGGCATTTATCAAATTGACTGTTTCGCTAGTTTTTTCAACGTTTTTTTCGCTAAACGCCCCTTCGAAAGAAACCCGCTCGTTTACTAACTCGATAAATTTTTCGCCGCGCTCTTCATATCCCGAAAATTCATCGAAACTAGCGCAAGCGGGACTTAGCAAAACGCAATCTCCTTTTTTTGCCAAACAGAAAGCGTAACGACAAGCGCTTGTAAAATCCGGGAATGCATAAACGCTTTTTATACCCGCGTTTAAAGCCTCGGCGTAAAGTTTTTTTGCCGAAGCGCCGTATACGACAACGCTTTTTAAGTGTGACGAGCGGAGCGCTTCCGCAAACAATTCGCCATATCCCTCTCCCTTGTCTTTCCCGCCGATCAGCCACACGCATGGACGAGAAAGCCCCGCCAAAGCCGTAGCCGCGGCGTTGGGATTAGTCGATTTTGAATCGTTTATATAAAGCACGTCGTTATACTCGGCAATGGTCTGCAATCGATGTTTAACTCCTTTAAAACTGCACAATCCGCGCTTGATTTGCTCGGACGTCACTCCCAAAAGAGCGCAAACGGCTGTTGCCGCAAGCGCGTTTTGAACGTTATGCCTGCCTTTGAGCGCTAAAAGCTCGACTTCGCATACCTTTTCCGAGCCAAAACATATGTAGCCGTCTTTTAAAAACACGCCGTCCGCTTGCTCTTGCATCGAGAAAAATAGAATTTTCGCACGAGTTTTTTCGGCAAAAGCACGAACCGATTCGTCGTCTTTATTTAAAACCGCGTATTCGCTTTGCCGTTGCAAAAGCACGAGTCGCGATTTTAAATATGCGTAATTTTCCATATTATAATGCCTGTCCAGGTGATCGGGCGATAAATTTAAAACGCACGAAATATGCGGAGTGAATCTCGCCACCGTTTCTAGCTGAAAGCTTGAAATTTCGAGCAGTGCCAATTCTTTCTCGTTTGAAAACTCGCTATCGAAAGCGGTAAACGGAATTCCGTAATTTCCCGCGAGATAGTGCGGCTCGTTTGCAACGTTTAGAATATGATCGATTAAAGCGCAAGTGGTGGTTTTTCCATTCGTTCCGCTAACCGCGACTATCGGATTATGCGAAAGAAGATAGCCAAGCTCGACCTCTCCTATTACCGCCACGCCCGCATTTTTGCAAGCGATTGGTATTTCGTTATCTATCGGAACCCCGGGGCTTAATACGGCTACGTTTATTTTATTAAAAATCGAGTGAAGGTTTTCCCTTTTCGCCTCGACGGCACCGAGCGAAACAGCTTCGCTTAAATTTTTTGCCACGCACGCGGAAACAGATTCGTCTAATACGTAACATTTCGCGCCGCGCTTTAAAAGCGCCTTGCTTGCAGACAAACCGCTTTTACTCATTCCGATTATTAAAAAAGATTGCTTTGAAACAAACATATTTTTTTACCTCTCCATAACGGACAATATGCAAATTAAACCAAAAATTAGGGTTATAAGTTTATAAAAAAAGCAAATTTTGCTTTCGCTGTGCCCTTTATATTCAAAATGATGATGTAGCGGTGCCATCAGAAAAACTCTTTTTTGGGTTCTTTTATAATGAAGAACTTGAATTATTACAGATACTCCGCTTAAAACGAAAGTTATTCCGACGATCGGAATAAACAACGCGTTGCCGCTTAAAATTCCTACCGAAGCTATTAGTCCGCCTAAATAAAGCGAACCGGTATCGCCCATAAAAATCGTTGCCTTATACGAATTAAAACATAAAAATCCTATAAGCGAACCCGCTTGAAGCAAGCATAATAAAGCTATGTCTTCGCACTCCTCGGGAACAATAAAATTATCCGAAAAAACATGTATTTCAAGCTTAATAATAACGTAAAAACACAGCAAAAAAATATATGAAACGCCGCCCGCTAAACCGTCTAATCCGTCGGTTAAATTAACGCAGTTTGTAGTTGCCAAAAATACGAAAAAACATAAAATCGCGCCGAAAATCCCTAAGTTAACGAATTGATTTTTAAACGGAATAAAAAAATCGACGTACCCTTTAAAATAAGTAAAACAACAAACGATCAACGCGATTGCCGCTTGAAAGCATAGTTTTTGAGAAGGCGTAAGACCCTCGTTTTTGTGCGATAAAATTTTTATAAGGTCGTCCATCGCGCCAACCAGCAAAAACGAAAAAGCCAAAACAACGCATACAATTGCAAGTTTTGCCTCTCCCCTTTTAGCGATAAAAAAAATGACCATCGCCGCAAGCGAAAAGGAAATTCCGCCCATAGTAGGAGTACCCGATTTCGCTTTATGTCGATCAACGTAGCCGGATATCGTTTGCCCCGCCTTGATTTTTTTTAATAGCGGAATAAGCGCGCGACAAAAAAGCGCTCCTACCGCTATCGATATTAAAAAAAACAATAAATCGCGCTTGAGTTCATTCATCGTCATTGTCTAAAAACGCGCAAGCGACTTCTTTATCCGAAAATCTTCTTTGCGCTCCCATAATTTCCTGATATTCTTCGGCACCTTTGCCTGCGATTAAAACTACGTCTTTATAATCGGATATGTCGACGGCGTATTTTATCGCTTGAGCTCGGTCGCTGATGATTATGTAATTTAGCGAACTTTTTCTTATTCCGCTTTCTATCTGAGAAATTATTTCCAAAGGCTCTTCGTATCGAGGATTATCCGAAGTTATAATCGTAAAATCCGCATATTTTCCGCTGATTTCGCCCATTATCGGTCTTTTTTGCTTATCGCGATTTCCACCGCAACCGAAAACGCATATCAACCTCGAGTACGGATTGCTTTCACGGAGCGCAATCAACGCCTTTTTTAGTCCGTCGGGCGTGTGGGCGTAATCGACGTACACCCGCCGTTTTAAACACACGCGCTCCATTCTGCCGCTTATCGGCATAAAGCAATTTAAAAGTCTTGCAAGCTTAGCGGTTTTTACTCCGAATAGAGCACAAACCGTAGCCGCCGCTAACATGTTATAAACGTTAAACTTGCCAATAAGCGAACTTTTTATACGAAAAACCGCATCAAATAAATTCATAACAAATTCGGAGCCGCCCTCTTTCGCTTCGATATCCATCGCAAAAACATCGCTCGGATTTTCTATTCCGTAGGTTATAAGCCCGTGCTTACGACTCGCGGCAATTAACGGAAACGCCTCGTCGTCGCAATTCACCACCGCTATGCGCGACTTTTTTTGCGAAAACGCCGAGATTTTTACGTCGCGATATTCTTCGTAGCTTTTAAAAAAGTCGAGATGGTCTTCGCTACAGTTCGTAAAAACGACCGCGTCGAAAGTAAAATCCGCCCTCTTATAAAAAATCGCGTGAGCCGAAAGCTCCATGCAAACGGCTTTCATTCCGCTTTTTACCATATCGGATAAAATCGCGTAAAGCTCGGGCGCATCCGGCGTAGTCATTCCGGTTTTTATATTTTTTTCGCCATAACTTGCGCCGAACGTGCCTATCTCTCCGCAAGGCGTTCCGCTGCCGCAAAGCATAGTTTTTATCATGCCGCAAACGCTCGTTTTGCCGTTCGTTCCGACAACGGCTATCGTTTTTAACTTTTCTTGCGGATTATCGTAAAAAATCTTACAAGCTTTGGTTAAAAAATTGCGAGCGTTTTCGACTACCAAACAAACGACTCCGCTTTTTTCTATATCATCGTTTTTTTCGTAGCCTCTTTCTTTTAGCGTCATCGTCAGATCGAGCGGACGCTCCGAAATCAAAACCGAGGCTCCGTTTTTCAGCGCTTCTTTAGCAGACGCTTCGGCAGTGCGCGTTCTTCCGTCAAAGCAAAAAAACATAGAATTTGCAATGCATTTTTCACTTTTTACGCATATTGCGGCAATTTCTTTTTGTTTTAACTCGCCTATCTTTATTAGTTGTTCTTCGTTTAAAAATTCCTTGAGCTTCATTATTGCTCCGTTTTTGCGCCCATGCCTTACGCGGCTTTTTTTATATCTTTTGCATTTATTATTCCCTCGAATATCTCTTTGCAAACGGGTGCGGCAACGGTGGAACCGTACGAACCGCCGATCGGCTCATCGACGGCAACCAAAGCTAAATAACGAGGCTCGTTCGAAGGAAAAAATCCGACGAAAGACATTACGTATTTTCCCGCGGCGATTGCTCCGTTTTCGTACTTTTGCGCCGTGCCTGTTTTGCCACCGACGCGATACCCATCGATATACGCTTGCTTGCCGCTACCGGAAGTTACGACGTCTTCTAAATACGCGGCGATTATTTTCGAAGCTTTTTCGCTTATAACTTTATTTTTTGCTATTGGATAATTCTCGATTAAAGTATTTTCGCCGTCGGTAACCGCCTCTAAAAGATAGGGCTGATAATAAGTTCCGCCGTTTACAGATGCCGCAACTGCCGCCGCGAGTTGTAGCTGGGTTACCGCAATCGTCTGCCCGAAACCTATTCGAGCTAAGTCGCCGTCGGTAATCGCGCTCTTCGGCAAAACCATGCCTACGGCTTCGCCTACCGCGTCTATCCCGGTAACCTTTCCAAAGTTATATTTTTCTAGGTATTCGTACATTTTGTCTTTGCCGAGCGATAAAGCTATGTCGACAAAAATCGGATTGCAACTGTTATTTAACGCAAGCGCCAAATTTTCGTTTGAGTGTTTACCGTTCGCATGCGAACTCCAGCATTTTATTTTTCTACCCGAAACCACCCGATAACGAGAGGAATTAAATATATGTTCCAATGAAAAAGCCTTTGCGTTTCCGCGCAGATATTCTTCGATATTCGCGCTAGCCGTTATAACTTTAAAGGTGGAGCCGGGTTCGTATGCGTCGCTTATTATCGCGTTTCTTCCGTTAAAAGCAAGGGTTTCAGCATCGCTTCGCGGAACGTCGTTTAAGTCGAACGAAGGATAACAGCACAGTGCTAATATTTTTCCGCTAGAAGGATCTAAAACAACGACCGACGCGCGGCGCGGACTGTATTTTGAAGTAACTTTGAATATCGCGTTTTCACATATTAGCTGAATTTGCGCATCTATCGTAAGTTTTAGCGAATATCCGTTTTTTGCCTCGACGTAGTGAGGCGAAGAATTTTTTACGTCTACCCCGATAAGGTCGCTTTCGTATAAAATTTCTCCGTTTACGCCACGCAAATATTCGTCGTAATATTTTTCGATTCCCGCTTGACCGTATCCGTCGTATGTGACGTAACCGAGCGTTTGGCAAAGCATATCGCCGAAAGGATAAACGCGGGTGTTATCCGGAGCGAAATAAACTCCGTTTAGTTCGTAAGACGAAAGTTTTTCTATATCTTCTCGCTCGACTTGCCGCTTTATGGTTATTTCGCCCGAAGAATCGCGCTTAATTTTATTAAGCAAAGTGCTTTTGTTCACTCCTAAAATCTCGGACAAGACGTTCGAAATCTTTTCGGCGTCGGTTACGCAGCGCGGTCTTACATAAACGCAATAAGTCCCTTTCGATCCAGCCAAAAGCACGCCGTTCGTATCGTAAATATTTCCCCTTTCCGCCTTGACCGGGAGTTCTCGCGTCCATTGGTCGACCGCCTTTTCGCGCAGAGCTTCGCCTTTTACCACGCCGAGCGAAAAAGATTTTGCCAAAATGAATAAAAAAAGAGAGGTCACCGCGACGATACCCGCGAATAACCTCTTTCGTAATTTCGTTATTGAAAATGTGTTTGCGCTTTTTTGCAAAGACTTTTTATGCCGAGAATTTATTTTTATATCCTCCGATTTTTAAAGCTTCGTCGCCGAACAAACATAGAAAAAACTTTTTCGAAAAGCGCGCCGCGCCTTTTAGTCCGCTTTAACCATGCCCATTTCTTCGGCACGACGAATTACCTCTTCGTCGGACGAAACGAACTTGTACTCTTCCGCTAATTGCTCGGCTCTTTCTTGCATGGCGGCAACTTTTGCCTCTTGCTGACTTAAGCTGTTGTTCATGTTTTTAAGCAAACGAGTGTTGAGTATAATAAGCGTAAATATGGTTAAAACGACAAGCGCGTAAACGGTTATTAAAACCTTGCCCTTGGTGTTAACGCGATATTCGGCTTTATCTTCGTTCTCGACCGCATCCTCTTCGTTATGATAATCTTCGTAAATAAATCTGCGACCTTTATACTCCATCGTCGTTTCGGAAGGATAAACGTCTTTATTTTTAACTTCTTCTTGAGAATTGAGTAATTCTTCGAATCCCTGCGCGGAATCACGCGCCACGCTTTCGCGACGAGCTTCGTTTTCGTATAAATCTTCGCGAGTGTAGGCGTTGCGAGCAGAATCCATTTCGTAATCTAAAGTTTCAGGTTCGTCATATACTGTTTTGGTTGCGGTTTTGAACTTTCTGTCGTTATTTATCATATTATCTCTCCCTTTTAATTATTCGCGTTTTTTGCGAGGTTTTACTTTTTTCACCTCCGGCGGTCGCGTTCCGCTTAGCTAAAATTCCCTTATCTATACAGTTAATATGTTCTATTAACTTTTAATTATGTTCCTCTTAAAGTTTTTCGACTACGCGCAACTTTGCGCTTTTACTGCGCTTGTTGCTTTCGCACTCGTCGTTAGTTGCGCAAATCGGCTTTCTCGTAACCAACTCTACTTGCTTGGTTCTTCCGCAAATGCAAATCGGAATGTTTCTGTCACACGTGCACCCCGTAGCTAAATCCGCAAAAACGTGTTTTACTATGCGATCTTCCAGCGAATGGAAGGTTATAACCGCAAGTCTTCCGCCCTTTTTTAGCTTTGAAACTATATCGCGCAAAGCTTTTTCTAATCCGTCGAGCTCTCCGTTGACTTCGATTCGCAAAGCCTGAAAGGTTCGCTTGGCGGGGTGTCCGTCTTTTTTGAATTTTGCGGGAATACTTTTATCGATTATATCGACGAGTTCGCCCGTCGTTTCGATTGGTTTAAGCTTTCGTTCTTTCACGATGTTTTCGGCTATTTTGTTAGAAAACTTTTCTTCGCCGTAAATTTTCAGTATTTCGGCAAGTCTTTTTTGATCGTATTCGTTTACGACTTCGAAGGCTGAAAACTTTTGGCTTCTGTCCATTCGCATATCGATGCGAGTGTCTCGCGACATGTACGAAAAACCACGTTCGCGCTCGTCGAGCTGATAGCTCGAAACGCCTAAGTCCAAAAGCGCACCGTCGATTTCATCGACGTTTAAATCGTTTAATACGTTTAAAAAGTTTTTAAAATTATCGTGGACCAAGGCAAACTGTCCTTTGAAACTTTCTAGCCGCTTAGCAGCCGCGGCTATCGCCTCTTCATCGAGATCCGTCGCTATCAACCGAACGTTTTCCGCTTGTTGCAAAATCAAGCGGGAATGGTTGCCGCCGCCGAGCGTTCCGTCAAAATACGTTCCGCCCGCTTTTACGTTAAGACCTTGTATGCTTTCGCTAGGCATAACAGGTACGTGGCAAAATTCCATTTTTCCGTCCTTTCGCCGTTGATAGCGGCGCTCTCTTCTTTTTTCTGCTTCTTACCAAAAAGCTCTTACCAAAAAATTCCGATTTTTTACGTTTCGGCAAACGTTTTTAAGTTTGCGATAATTTTATTATATTTTTATTATATATTGATAAACGATTACGCGGCGCTTTTGCGCGATTTCGATTATTTGCTAATTGCGTTAAAAACAAGTCGTTAAAGTTTTAGTTGTCTTATTTAGTCTTTTCGGACAAAATCTTCATACTCTCTGCAAAAGACATTTTCGCACGTTTTTCGTTGCGTGTTTCTTTACTCATAATCGCCAAGTGGTCGATCATGCCGATGGTCACGATCTCTTTGCCGAGTTTGGCGTGCGCTATAAGATTTTCGTCTAAAGCGACTCTGCCTTGCTTGTCTTCGGCGGCGTGATACATCGAACCCATGTAGTTCATCAATGCGTTTTGTCCGTTTTCGTCGAATTCGTTAATCTTCTCGAGAAACTTCTTGGTACGCTCTTCGGCTATCTCTTTCGGATATACGTTGATTACGCCGTCGATCCCGGTGGCAAAAACGTACTCGCCCTTAAACACGTCTGCCGACTTGAACTTGGGCGGTATCCTTATTCTGTTTTTGTCATCCATCTGATGCTCGTACTCACCGAAAAACATAGTTTTATGCCGTACCTCGACTTTTTATGCTTATATAATACCACAATCAAAAACCAAAAGCAACCATTTTTAACCCTTTCTGACTTTTTTTTGATTTTTTTTTGTAATTTTTTTATTTTTCGGTTCTAAACCAATGAAAGGCGAATAATATGCAGCTTTGATTTTTTTAAATCCGTTGCCGCAAAATCTTAATTTCCCTTTAAAAAACGCGGCTCTCTCTTTGTCGGAAAGGCGGCGAAAAAATTTTTCAAGCTCAATGTAAAGCTCGTTAAGACCGTCGTGAAGTTTTGCGTCTTTAAACAAACTGTTAAAAAGTTTCTCGATATGGATGTAATGCGTGCAACAAATAAAGGCGTGACTCAACCGATAATCGCCGTCGTATTCGATTTTTACGTCGGTCTTATTTTTGTTTTTTATCGCCCCGCCTTTTTTGCCGAGTTTTTTATTGTTTTCTTTTTCAGAACTCTTTTTCTTATTTTTTTTCCTTTTGCTTGAAACAATCCACTCGATTTTTGCGGCAAGATTTTTTTGAGGATAAATCCGACAATTGTTTTTTTCAACGTTAAAAACAGGCAAAAGAAACGAATTTATCGAGCGGGCGGTGGCTTCCGTACAAAACACTCCGCAACCGAATTCGCTTAACGAGGTCTCGCGTATTTTTTTAAGCGGAGGCTCGATAAAAAAACATGGTAAGCCGCTTTTTAAAAACACGCTTTTGCCGACGATCGACATAGTGTTGCAAGCGACTATTATAGCTCCAGCTCCGTTTTTTATCGCGATTTTTACGTTTTTTTCGCATAGCGCAAGTATTTCGTTTTGTGATTTTTCGCCGTAAGGAACGTTTTCGCTATCCGAAACGCATAAAAAATTGACGCGAGCAAACTTTGCTTTGAGTTTTTTTAAAACGGCAAGTCCGCCCGCTCCGCTGTCGAGCACCGCGATATAATTATAATTTAAAAATCTGCCGCGTTTTCGGCGCGATTTTTTGCTTAAAGCTCTTTCGGCTCCGCTTGCTTTTTCACTTACCTTTTTTGAGTTATTATCCATATTTTTACGCCGCATTTTGCACACCTTGGCAATTTATTATATGCCCACATAAAAAAACTTTTATTTTTCTGTATAATTTATCGTAATTTTATCGTTTAAGGTTGTTTTTTTCTTGCCAAAACAAAAAATATGTGTTAAAATCATTAGTAGTTAATTAAGCAATCAAGGAGAAATATAAAGTGCCTAACATTAAATCCGCTAAAAAGCGCGTATTAGTTTCTAAAAAGAAAACCGCGGAAAACAAAAGCGACAAGTCGGTCGTTAAAACCGCTTTGAGAAAATTAAACGCCCTTATCGACGCAGGCGACGTTGCCGCAGCTAAAGAATGCTACAAAGAAGTATGTAGCGTTTTAGATAAAGCCGTTTCTAAGGGAATAATCCACAAAAATACCGCCGCTAACAAAAAATCCGGTTTCGCGATTAGAATTAACGCTTTAAACGCTTAATGCACGAAAAGTCTTCCCGCTTAACGCGCGGAAGTTTTTTTGTCGATCGATTTTTTTGTCGGTCGTTTTAAGCAACAATTAAAAAGTTTGTATATTTTTTGCTCTTGTCGGGCAAAATTTTACTAAGGATTAGGCGAGTTATTTTTATGTTACCTATCGAATTAAACAACGAAAATTTCGAAAGCGTCGTTTTAAAAGCGGAAAATCCCGTTTTGGTCGACTTTTGGGCGACTTGGTGCGGTCCTTGCAAAATGATATCGCCTTTGGTCGATAAAATAGCGCAAACTGCAGAAAACGAAGGCTTTTGCGTAGCTAAAGTAAACGTTGACGAACAAGAGGACATAGCGCGTAAATATCAGATTGCGGCTATTCCCACCCTCTTGGTTTTCAAAAACGGCGAAGTCGCAAAAAAAAGCGTGGGCTTAATTTCGGAAGACGAAATCCGCGAACTTGTAACTTCTGCAAAATAAACGCGTTAAACGCTATTTCAATTTAAAACCTATTGATTACCCGACGAGTTTCGATGCAAACGAAATTCGTTTATAAAGTAATCATCTACTTCTTACCAAAAAAAAGAGAGAAAAACCGTTCAGTCGAACGGTTTTTCTTTTTCGGGCTTATTTTCTTTTTTTTCGATGGTTTTGAAAATTTTAAACGAACTGACTTTTATACAGATTGCTGTAAAAGCCGCCTTTTTTTAAAAGCTCGTCGTGCGTACCGATTTCTATAATTTTTCCGTCGTTCATAACTATAATCGCATCGGCTTCGCGCACGGTGGATAGGCGGTGCGCTACTATAAACGTAGTCCGTCCGCGCATAAGTTCGAAAAAGGCTTCTTGTATTTTAAGTTCGGTTCGAGTATCTATCGACGAAGTCGCCTCGTCTAAAATCAGCATCGGCGGACGACTGAGCATAACGCGCGCAATGCAGAGTAGCTGTTTTTGCCCTTGAGATAAAGCTCCGCCCTCGATAATTTGCTCGTCTAACCCCAAAGGCAACTTTTCGATAAAATCATACGCACGCGCCATTTTGCATGCCTCGATAATTTGCTCGTCGGTCGCGTCGGGAGCGCCGAGCTTTAAATTTTCACGTATAGTGCCGGATTTCAACCAAGTGTCTTGCAACACCATGCCGTATGCGGCACGCAAACTTTTACGAGTTAAATCGCGAACGTCAAAGCCGTCCACTAAAATAATACCCTCGTCTACGTCGTAAAAACGCATAAGCAAGTTTATCATCGTCGTTTTGCCACACCCGGTAGGTCCGACGATCGCTATTTTAGAGCCGTTTTTTACATCAAGCGAAAAATCTTTAATAAGCTCGCGCTCTTTAACGTAAGAAAAGCCTACGCCTCTTAGCGAAACGTCGCCTTTTACGTTTTTCAGCTCCGCGGAATTTCCATCCGAACTTTCGGACCGTTCGTCGATGAGCGAGAAAACGCGCTCCGCTCCGGCAAAAGAGGCTTGGATTTCGGTAATAACACCCGAAATTTCGTTAAAAGGCTTTGTGTATTGATTGGTATAACTTAAAAGCACGGATAACATTCCCACCGAAACGACGGCAGCGTCACCGAATATTCCCATTGCGGAAAGCGAACCGAAACAACAAACCGCGGCGTAAACCACGCTGTTTATAAAACGAGTCGTGGGATTAACCAAAGACGAAAAGAAAGTTGCGGAAAGCGCGGTTTTGCTTAATTTTTCGTTTGTTTTATCAAATTTTTCGCACATCGCGGCTTGACGAGAAAATGCTTGAATCGTTTTTTGCTCGGTTACGGCTTCGTCGATTAGCGCAGCTTGCTCTGCCTTGGCCCTAGACTGAGCAACGAACATCGAATGAGTTCTTTTCGAAATAAACGCCGCTATAAGTAGTGATATAGGCGTTAAGCATACGACGGCTATCGCCACGAATCGATTGAGCGCAAACATAAACGCAAGCGTAAATATTATAGTGGTTACGCCCGAAAACAGTTGCGTGAACCCCATCAAAAGCCCGTCTGCAAAAACAGAGGTATCGCCGATGATTTTGCTTATTACCTCGCCGCTTTTATGCGAATCGAGATAAGAAAGCGGTAGTCGCTGTAATTTACAAAACGCTTCGTTTCTAACGTCGCTCGTTACCGAATACGCGACTTCGTTGTTTATCGCGCTCACCAGCCATTGCAAAACCGCGGCGGCAATCACGCAGCATCCCGCTCTAAAAAGTAGCGGAACAATCGCCGAAAAATCAACCTTGCCCGTTTCGATGATTTTATCTATAGCCTCGCCGAATAAAATAGGCGCGTAAAGCGTAAATAAGACGTTTATTATCGAAAGAAAAACGGATAAAACGATTTTCGGCTTATATTTTTTCAGTCTTTTCGTTATTTGCTTTATATCTTTTAGGGAAGCGCCTTTTCTCGCGCTTTTTTTATTACTCATGCGCGTGCCCCCTCTTTTTTAATATTTGCCGAATAATTCGAACTTTCTAAATTCTCCGCTTTGAATTGCGAATTGTATATTTCTTTATACACCTCGCAAGAATCAAGCAGTTGCTCGTGCGTGCCGATACCGACAGCCTTTCCGTTATCTAAAACGACTATCTTATCGGCGCCGCTTACAGCCCCCGTCCTTTGAGAAACGATAAAAACCGTGGGCTTGTAATCGAGCTCGGCAATGGATTTGCGCATGCGCGCGTCGGTAGCGAAGTCCAAAGCGGACGAACTGTCGTCTAATATAAGAATTTCGGGTTTTCTAACAAGCGCTCTGGCAACCGTCAACCTTTGCCTTTGCCCGCCCGAAAAGTTTTTGCCGCCTTGCTCGACTCCGCAATCCAATCCGCCGCTTTTTTCGTAAACGAATTCGGAACGCGAGTTTTTAATCGCTTCGGTTATATCTTCTTCGGAACAGTCGGGATTGCCCCATAAAAGATTTTCACGAACCGTACCCGAAAATAAAATCGCCTTTTGCGGCACGAAACCTATCTTTTTGCGCAAAGCGTCTTTATCGTAATCGCAGACGTTTACGCCGTCTACTTCAATCGAACCGTCGGTCGCGTCGTAAAAACGCGGAATAAGCGAGACCATCGAACTTTTTCCGCTACCGGTGCCGCCGATTATGCCGACAACTTCGCCGCCCTTAACCTCTAAATTAAGCCCGTCTATGGCGTTTCCGCCCTTTTTATCGTACTTTAAACTAGCATTTTTAAACGAAACGCACCCCTTTTTCCCGCTTAATCCTTCTAAAACTTTACCGTTTGATTGCTTAGGCTGTTGGTCTAAAACGCTCTCGATTCTTTTCGCGCAAGCGACAGACTTTGTTACGTTGATTATTAAATTCGCAAGCTTGATAAGCTCGACTAAAATTTGCGACATGTAGTTGTAAAGCGCTATGACCGCGCCTTGCGTTATCGCCCCGCCGTCTACTCTAACGGCACCGACATAAATAAGCGCGATTACCGCAAAATTTATAAGCGAATACGTGAGCGGATTTAAAAGCGCCGCGATAAAACCAACCTTTTTTTGACCTTTTTTAAGAACGTCGCAATCTTCGGCGTATGCTTTTTCTTCGGATTTTTCGCGACCGAACGCGCGTATAACTCTTACTCCGAGCAAATTTTCGCGCGTGCGGAGCAATACATTATCCAGCTTTTTTTGTACCTTGCCGTAAAGCGGAATACACGCCAGCATAATAGCAAAAACCACCGCCGCTATAATCGGAATTATTACCACGAATACAAGCGCGGATTGAACGTCTAGCGTAAACGCCATTATCATCGAACCGAAAACTACAAGCGGAGAACGCAATAATAACCTAAGCGTTAAATTTATGCCGGTTTGAACTTGATTGCAGTCGTCGGTTAATCGAGTTATTAAAGTCGAAACACCCGCTTTATCCATTTCGGAGTAAGAAAAACTCTGAATCTTTTTAAACAAAGACCCTTTAAGCTCGGCGGTAGTACCGACGGCGGCAGCCGCCGAAAAATACTGCGCTACTATCGCAAACGCAAGTCCGAACGCTCCGAACGCGACCAATAAAAGGCTCATTAAAATCGTATATTTTACGTCACCGTTTTTTATGCCTACATCTATTATAAGCTTTACGATTAAAGGAACACACAGTTCGAGCGAAGCTTCGAAAAGCTTAAAAAGCGGACCCAATATTACCTGCGCTTTATATTTTTTTGCATATAAAAATAAATACTTCATTTAAAAATCACCATTTCGTAATAATTTTAAAAATACCTTATATTGTCTAGGCTTTTTAAAATTTTTATGTCACACATAATCGATTTTGCGAGATTAAAAAGCGGCTTAGAGCTTATTTACACACCCAAGCCGCCGTCTATTCCGATAACCTGCCCCGTAACGTAAAGCGGAAGCATAGCAAGCTGTAAAACGGCTTCGGCAACTTCTTTCGCCGTGCCGATTTTACCGCACGGAATTTCGTTTGAAAACGCTTTTTTATCTTCAAGCGAAATACCCGCGTTCATGTCCGTATCAATAAATCCCGGGGCTATAGCGTTAACCGCAATTTGCGACGGAGCAAGCTCTTTTGAAAGCGCTTTAGTAAAACCTATAACGCCCGCTTTCGTCATCGAATAAACGACCTCGCACGAGCCGCCGCGAATACCCCATACGGACGACACGTTTATTATTCTGCCCTTTTCCGCGCCTATCATTCCGTCCACAACGCACTTGCAACAATTAAATAAGCCCTTTAGATTAACCGAAACAAGCTTATCGAACTCATCCTCGGTTACGTCTTGCAAAACTTTCTGCTTTAAAGCAACGCCGGCGTTATTTATCAAAACGTCGATTTTTTTATACTTTAAAAATACGTAGTCGAAAAGTCTTTTTACTTCGTCGCTACTACTTACGTCCGCACAAAAAGCTTCGGCACGACCGAAATTTACGCCGTCTGCTTTAGCGTTGATTTCCTCGGTTAATAAAAGCGCTTTTTTTTCACTATTTAAATAATTGATTATTACGTTATATCCGTTTGCAGAAAAGGCACGGGCGATTGCTTCGCCTATGCCTCTCGACGCTCCGGTAATTACAACCGTTTTCATATTACGATTTAAAAATTCGTTAAAAAGTTATTATTTTTTAACTCTTTCCATGTATTCGCCCGTACGAGTATCGATACGAATAACATCACCCTCGTTTACGAACATAGGAACTTGCATCGAAATGCCCGTTTCGAGCTTAACGATTTTAGTAGCGTTGGTAGCCGTATTGCCCGCAACGCTGGGTTCGGCTTCGGTAACCAAAAGTTCTACGAAGTTGTCGCACTCGACAGAGAAAGCCGCGCCTTTATACGATTTAACCAAAACTGAATCGTTTTCCTTAATATATTTAAGCGCGTCCTCAACTTGATCGTGGTTAAGAGGAACGAGGTTGTATTCGTCGTCCATAAAGTAATAAAGGTCGCCGTCTACATAAGAATACGTCATCTTTTTGGTTTCGATTACGGCGTTTTCAACCTTTTCGGTAGGGTTGAACGTCTTTTCCAAAACGGCGCCGGTAACAATATTTTTAAGTCTCGTTCTTACGAAAGCCGCGCCCTTACCGGGTTTAACGTGTTGGAAATCAACAATGGTATAAATGTTGCCCTCGTATTCGATGGTAACGCCTTTTCTGAAATCGCCTGCTTGAATCATAGGTAAATCTCCTGCTGATAATTTTATATTTTAATATTTTTATTTTTTTTATTTTTAAATTTTTTATATTGTATTTTTAGTTTTTTCGGGAAGCTTTTATTTTTTTGATTTTTCCGTCTTTTATAACGATCAACCTTTTATCTTCCTTCATAAAAGTATGGCATACTCCGCCTTCCAAATAACAGCTGTCCTCTATTCTTATGCCGAATTTGCCGTCGAAATATACGCCCGGTTCGTCGGAAAACACCATGTCGTTTTCGAGCACGTTATCCCTAGTCGGCGAAATCCACGGATATTCGTGAATGTGAACGCCTATTCCGTGACCTAAAGAATGAGTAAAATATTCCGCATAACCGTATTTTTTTAAAACGTCGCGCGCTAAAGCGTCGGCTTGTTTGCCGGTCATTCCCGCTTTTATATTTTCGAGCGCGTTAAAATGCGCTTCGTAAACGGCGGAATATGCATGCAAAAACTTATCGTCCGGGGTGCCGAAAAACAAAGTTCTCGTCATATCCGAGCAATATCCGCGATAAACGCAACCGAAATCCATAAGCACGCACGTATTTTCTTTAAGACGAGTTTCCCCCGTTTCGTGATGAGGAACTGCGGCGTTCGCACCGAACGCTATAATCGTATCGAATGATTTATCGCTCGCACCGTTCTTTTTAAAAAGATATTCGAGCTTAGCGGCAACCTCCCTTTCGGTAACGCCGACCTTTAAAAAACCAAGCACCTCTTTAAAAGATTTTTCGGCAATGGCGCACGCTTTTTTGATAAGCGCTATCTCTTGCGGAGTTTTTTTGCCCGCTTCGAGCATTATCTCGTCGCCGACGTCGACAAGTTCTACGCCCAGGAGCGCGGACTTAATCGATTCGTATTCTTTAAGCGAGGTCGTTCCGAAATCGATTCCTATTTTATCAAGCGAAAGACTTTCTACCCTTTCTTTTAAAGGAGCAAAGTCGCTTCCGCACAAAACGTTAACACCCTTTTTCGAAAGAACTTTTTTCGCGGCGTAAAAATATCTGCGATCGACGACAAAAGTAGTTTCGTCCTCGGAAAGCATGACGTATCCGTCGGTAGCGGCGAAGCCCAGATAATACAGCCTTTGTTTTTCATCGGTTATAAGACGCAACCGTGCTTTTTCGAAATTCATAACAAAACCTCTAATGGCTATATATTATCACACTGCGGCGCATTTGTCAATTTTTTATAGGGATATCTGCAATTTTTAATGCCCTTACATCAAATTTTTACCCTTTTATACTAACTTTTTAATCATTTTTTACTCATTTTGAACTAGAAAAAATTTTTTTCATCCGATTTTAAAAAAATACGAACATTTGTTTGACTTTTAATTTTTTTCGAGTTATAATAATACCACGATAAAAGTTCAAGCGGTCGTTTTTAAAAGGGTTTGCCACTCGATAAACTTTTCGATCGGTTTTTTCGATAAGGAGAATTCGTTATTATGCTAGATGCCGAAAAACTTAAAATCCTTACCGAAAGCGCAAAATTCGACGTGTCGTGCTCCTCTTCGGGCTCGTCGCGAAAAAACACGCGCGGAGGCTTAGGCAACGCTTGTTACGCAGGGATTTGCCACTCGTTCACGCCGGACGGAAGATGCATTTCTCTGCTGAAAATTTTAATGACGAACATATGTTCATACGACTGTTTGTATTGCGTTAACCGCCGTTCAAACGACGTTCCGCGAGCAATCGCCTCGCCCGATGAAATATGCGAACTGGTTATCGCCTTTTACAAACGTAACTATATAGAAGGTTTGTTTTTATCGTCTGCCGTTTACAAGTCTCCGAGCTACACGATGGAATTACTGCTACAAACGGTTTATAAATTAAGAAAACAATACGGATTTAACGGATATATCCATTTAAAAGGGATTCCCGGTTCGGATTACGAACTAGTCCAAAAGGCGGCTACGTTGGCGGACAGAATCAGTTTTAATTTAGAACTCCCGTCCGAAAAAAGTTTAAAACTTCTTGCCCCGCAAAAAAATAAACTTGCGATACTATCGCCGATGAAAACGCTCTCGCTCGAACGCGATGCACTTGTCGATAAAAAGGCAAATTTTAAATCGCCGAATTTTCTGCCAGCAGGACAAACCACGCAAATGATTGTGGGAGCATCGCCCGAAAGCGACGGAAAAATCGTAAGGCTTACTCAAGCTTTATATAAAAAATTTAAACTCAAACGCGTTTATTTTTCATCCTACTTACCGATGAACGATAAAACGAATTTACTCCCCGCTCGCCCCGTCGGGCTGCTGCGCGAGCATAGACTTTATCAAGCGGATTGGCTTTTGCGCTTTTACGGTTTTTCGGCAGCCGAGCTGTTAGACGAAAACGAAAACCTACCCTCGGAATACGACCCGAAATGCGCTTGGGCACTTAAAAACATGCATTTGTTTCCGATGGAAATAAATACCGCTCCGCCCGAAGCTTTGGTTAGAATTCCCGGCATCGGGTTTAGAAGCGCAAATAAAATAGTAAGCGCGCGAAAATTCGGTAAACTCACATTCGAAAACTTGGCTAAAATGCGAGTAGTTTTAAAAAGAGCCGCACATTTTATTACGGTTGACGGCAAATTTTACGGCAGTGAAAATTTTAGCTACGTAAAAAACTCGTTAAGTTTAAGCGCAATTCCCGAAAGAATGGAACAAATAGGAATGTTTTCGACAAACGACACGCTTTTAAGCGTTATCGGCGGCGAAATTTAAATTATTTTTAGCACTTAATTTACATATAATAAACAAAAAAACAAGCGAGCTTTTATCGGCTTTGACAGGAGGATTTTATGATAGCATATCTTTTCGACGGAACCATAGACGGCATTTTTTCTTGCGTTTTTCGTAGTTTTACGCAAAAAGAACACCCCGCTTTTATTGCGAAAAACTCCTTTCAAACGGGAATGTTCGACGAAATTATATCGGTAAAAACCGACTATGAAGCAAATAAAAGAATAATCGCCGCGATATATAAATACGGCGGAATCAATACCTTAAACGACGTAAAATTCGCTTTCAGAAGCGGCGACGTAAACGCGCCGTCCGTAATTTTCGAGTATATAAGAAAAACATTCGAGGCACGAAAAAATATTTCGGGTAATTTTTCGGACGAAAGCGTTTTGGCTTTTTACGATTTGATTAAACGCGTAAGTTTGGAACTGCACCGCTTTAAAGGCTTTCTGCGTTTTAACGAAAGTGTTGAAGGCATTTATTACGCTCGCTTCGAACCCGATAACGATATAGCCGACCTTTTGCTACCGCATTTTAAAGCAAGACTTAACGGAATACCCTTCGCCATCCATGACGCCGCGCGCGACACCGCCGCCATGTGCGACGGCAAAAACGTTAAAATAATTAAAAACGCGGGGATTTCGTTCGTCGCGCTAAGCGATAAAGAAAGCGCGATAGGTTCGCTGTGGCGCGAATACTATAAAGACGTCAATATTTCCTCGCGCAAAAACGAAAAGCTCATGCGCTCCTTTATGCCGGTTAGATACTATAAAAATCTTACCGAAAAATCTGTTGCCGTCGCGAACTAAACGTTCTATTAACAAAAATTTCATCTGTTTTTATAATAAAAAACGCTCCTTGAACAATAAAAGAAGCGTTTTTTATTATTTTTTACTTGTCGTTATCTTTTTAAAAGAACGTCGTTTTCGTATTCTTTGATTTCGGCAATCCAATTATCTGAAATACCCTCGCGTTTTAAATACTCGTTCCAAACGTCGCCGAAGGGAAGAGTTTTAGCTTCTTCCTGCATTACCAAAAGCTCTGTAAAATTGCAATCGTCTTGCAGTTTTTTGAGTTTTTCATTAGGTAAAAGCAACGCGTTTAAAAGCGCCTTTTGAAAATTCCTTATACCTACAACCCAAGCAAAAATTCTGTTTATGCTGGCATCGAAATAATCGAGCGCGATATGAACTCTGTTTATCGCATTATTGCGAACGATCTCTTTAGCGATTTCTTTGGTTTCGTCGTCAAAAGCAACAACGTGGTCGCTATCCCAACGAACCGAACGAGTAACGTGCAACGCTATTTCGTCAAAATAGCAAAGCAACGCGGAAATTTTATCGGAAACGACTTCGGTCGGATGATAGTGACCGTTATCCATAAGCGGGACTATGCCGTGCGTTGCGGCAAACAACAGCGAAAACTCACCACTGCCCGCGGTATAACTTTCAACGCCTATGCCGAACACCTTAGATTCGACGCAAACTTTAACCAAATTTTTGTCGTAGCCGACGGATAAAATTTGCTCGATACTGTCTTTATATCTAAGGCGCGGAGAAAGTCTGTCTGCGGGAACGTCCTTAAAACCGTCGCCTATCCAAATATTCATAACGCAAGGAACACCCGTTTCGCGCGCAAAGTATTCGGCGATTTTTATACAGCATTTGCCATGATCTATCCAAAATTTACGAACATTTTCGTCCGGACTGGTAAGCGTTAATCCATCCTTTACCATATCATGCGAGAAAAACGTCGGGTTAAAATCGATACCTAAGCCGTGCTTTTTCGCAAAATCTACCCACTTAGCAAAATGTTCGGGTTTCAACGCGTTTCTATCCGCGCGGTTCGTTTCGTCCATAATCGCATAAGAAGCATGCAAATTGAGTTTCTTTTTGCCGGGCGCGTATTTTAAAACCACTTCCATGTCATGCATAAGCTCTTCGGGATTTCTAGCGCCGCCGGGATAATTGCCGGTTGTTTGAATTCCTCCCGATAAGCTACCCGTTCCGTCAAACCCGCGAACGTCGTCGCCCTGCCAGCAGTGCACAGCGACCGGAATGTTTTTAACAATTTCAAGCGCCTTTTCAACGTCTACGCCGTATTCGGCATAGATTTTTTTACTTTCTTCAAATCTCGTCATTTTTTATTCCTTTTTCTACGCAAAAACGGTAAAACGCCGCTCAGCGCAGAAACTTTTCTTTGTAAAAATTATACCATGAGCAAAACTTATTGTCAATTAAATAATTTAAAAATCCTTAAACTCCCTTTTTTAAATTGACAACCGCGCGCTTAAAATGTTAACATGCTCGTATGATTGCAATAATTGCCGAAAAACCGAGTCTTGCGCGAAACATTGCCGCAGGCATAGGAAAAATGGATAAAAAAAACGGCTGGCTCGAAAACGAAAACTACATAGTCACTTGGGCATTCGGACACTTGTTTTCTTTATGCGACGTCGAAGATTATTCCGAATCGCAAAACGATATACCCGACAAAAACGAAAAAAACGCTTTAAACAAAAACGAAAAAATTCGTTGGTCGATGAATAATTTACCTTGTTTTCCGAGCAAGTTTAAGTTCAAACTTAAGCGTGCGCCGGACGGAAAAGTCGACGAAGGCGTTAGAAAACAATTCGAAACCATAAAATCCCTCATAAATCGCGCAGACGTTACGAAAATCGTCAACGCGGGCGACTCGGACAGAGAAGGAGAAATCATCGTTCGCCTTTGCGTCGAAAATGCTTTGGAAAAGCCGAAGCCCTTTTTCAGACTGTGGCTACCCGATCAAACCCCGCAAACCGTTGCTAAAGCTCTCGGTGAAATGAAAGACGAAAGCGAATACGAAAATTTAGCAAACGAGGGGTTTGCCCGCACTTACGTCGACTGGCTTTACGGAGTTAACCTAACTCGCTTTGCCACTTTAAAAACGGGCTCGCTTTTGCGCGTGGGCAGAGTTATAGTTCCGATTGTAAAAGCAATTTACGACCGCGACCGCGAAATAGAAAATTTTACGCCCGAAATTTATTACGCACTCGTTTCGAAAGAACAAACAAACGGCGAAACCGTAGAACTGTGCTCAAAATACAAGTTTAAAAAGGACGAAAAAGCTAAAGCGGAACTTTGCTGCGAGCGAATGAACGCATTACCCGCCACGATTACCGCAAAAAAAACAAAAAAAGAAACACTTGCGCCCGGGAAGCTTTATTCTCTCAGCAAGCTCCAAAGCTACTTAGGTAAAAAACACAAAATGCCTATGGAAAAAAGCCTTGCGGCGGCGCAATCGCTTTACGAAAAAGGTTATTTAAGCTATCCCAGAACAAACTCGGAATACTTGGCAACAAACGAAAAAGATAAAATAAAAAATATAATCGAAGGCGTTAAAGCGTTGGGATACCCCATACGATTTATCGACAAAAAGACCGTTTTCGACGATTCAAAAATAGAATCTCACTCCGCACTTACTCCGACCTACTCTATTCCGAGCAAAGAAAAATTAACACCCGACGAAGCCTTGGTTTATTCGGCGGTAATTAAAAGATTTGTGGCGGTATTTTGCGAAGAGGAATGTATAGCCGAAAAAACCGAGCTTACGATTTCGCTCGGAGGCAAAGAAGATTACCTGCTTAAAGGCACGGTAATTTTGCAACCCGGGTGGACAAAATTCGACGGCGGTGAAAAAAAGGATAAACTTTTGCCTAATTTAAATAAAGGCGACGTCGTTAACGTTAATTTCAAACCCGAAGAAAAACAAACCACCCCGCCAAAGCACTATACAATCGAAACGCTTAACAATTATTTGAAAAATCCCTTTAAAGACGAAAAAGCTTCGGACGAAAACGACGAGGAAGAATATAAAGCGATTTTTAAAGGATTAGAGTTAGGCACGGAGGCAACGCGAACCGGGATTATCGATAACGCGAAAAGAAGCGGATATATCTCTTTGGAAAAAGACGTTTATAAAATCCAAAAAGAAGGCGTGTTTTTGATAGAGCAACTTGAAAAAATGCACATCGTAATGGATAAATATAAAACGAGCGAATTAGGTCAGGCTTTAAAAAAAGTTTATCGCGGAGAAATCTCGATAGACGACGGAGTAAAAATCGCAATGCAAACGATAAGCGAAATTTTCAAACAAGAAAAAATTTCGCCTAGCGGTTTTTACGGCGACAAAGTCGGAATTTGCCCCATATGCGGCGGCGACGTCATTAAGGGAAAATATTCATTCGGTTGCTCTCGCTATAAAGAAGGTTGCGATTTTAAAATCAACCAAAGCATATTGGGCGCGGTTTTAAATTTAAACGACGTTAGCGATATTTTAACAAAAGGCGAAACTAAAAAACTTCAGTTTGTTTCAAAGTCGGGAAAAAACTTTGAAAGCAAGCTAAAGCTCGATAAAAAAACGGGAAAAATAAACTTTGATTTTAACTAAAAAAACGAATTTTCGGACTAAAAAATCCGAAAATTCGTTTTTCATAATTTGAGATAAAATTCCGCATTAAACGCAAGATTTTAAAGCTTTTTACGCCACGCGTAATTGACTTTGACTTGTTTTTATTCCGCTAAAAGCGAGCAAACTTCGTCAGCCAACGCCGTGGGATCCTTTACGGATATACCCTCTATTATTTGGGCAAGTCCTAAAAGAACGGATGCAAGTTTTTTAAGCTTATCCTTATCGTTACCAAAAAGCGTTTTGATTTTTGAATAAACAGCATGGTCTTTATTTATTTCTAAAACCTTATTAGCCTTTACCCCGCCGTTTGCGTTAGGCATGGAATTAAGCACCTTTTCCATTTCGAGCGAAACGTCGCCTTCCGTGGTAAGACACACAGGATGATTTTTAATCCTTCCGGAAATTCTAACCTTCGAAACCGAATCGCCTACAGCTTCTTTTATGCAATCAGCAACGTCTTTATCTATTTCGACCTCTTCGGCGTCGTCTATTCCCAAATCGCCGCCCGAAACGCTTCTGAATTCTTTTTCGCCGTAAGCGTTTATAAACTTAATGGCAAATTCGTCTACGTCGTCGATCATACAAAGAACGTCGTACCCCTTTTCGATAACCTTATCGAGCTGAGGTAAGAGTTTTACACCCTCTATCGATCTGCCGGTAGCGTAATAAATATATTTTTGCTCCTCGCTCATTGCGGCAACGTATTCTTTTAGCGTTACGTATTTGTCTTGCTTTACGGAATAATAAAGCAAAAGGTCTTGCAAAACGTCTTTATTCATTCCGAAGCCCTGATAAATTCCGAACTTCAACTGCAAACCGAACGCTTTAAAGAATTCTTCGTACTTGCTTCTGTCGTTTTGCAAAAGATTTTCAAGCTCTTGTTTAATTTTCTTTTCTACCGCGTTAGCTATAGACTTAAGCGCACGCGTTTGTTGAACCGTTTCGCGCGATACGTTAAGCGACAATTCGGTGTCGACGACGCCCTTTACAAAACTAAAATAATCGGGAAGCAAATCTTTACATTTATCCGTAATTAAAACGCCGTTCGTGTAAAGCTTGAGCCCTTTCTCGTAATTTTTAGAATAGTAATTATAAGGCACTTTTTTAGGAATAAACAGCATCGCCTTAAACTCGGACGTGCCTTCCATCGAAAAATGAACGGTCGAAAGAGGCGCGTCGACGTCATAAAAAGAATCTTTATAAAACTCGTCGTATTCTTCGGGTTTAATTTCGTTTTTAGCGCGCTTCCACAGCGGTTTCATGCTGTTGAGCGTTTCTAAACTCTCGCTCTTTTTAGGCTCCTCGCCCTCAGGTACGTCGTAGTCGTACTTAGTGCAAAGCATTCGAATGGGATAGCTTATATAGTTACTATATTTTTTAACGAGCGATTTTAAGGTGTATTCGTCTAAGAACTTTGAATAATCTTCGTCGTCGTCTTTTTTCAAAAACAAAGTGATTTCGGTTCCGTTCGATTCTTTTTCGGCTTCGGTTATTTCATAACCTTCCGCGCCCGAGCTAGCCCACTTATAGGCTTTTTCAGCTCCGTACGCGCGAGAAACGACTTCCACACGCTCGCTAACCATAAACGCCGAATAAAAACCTACGCCGAACTGACCGATTATATTTATGTCGTCGGACTTAAGCTCGCTGTTTTCGTTTTTAAAATCGAGCGAACCGCTTTTTGCGATAACGCCGAGATTGTTTTCGAGTTCAGCTTCAGTCATTCCGATGCCGTTATCCGTAATGGTTAACGTTCTGTTCTCTTTATCGACCTTTACCTTGATGGCAAAGTCGTCGCGCCCGAGCCCGGTTGAGCCGAGCTGTAAGCTTTTAAAATACAACTTGTCTATCGCGTCGCTTGCGTTAGACAAAAGTTCACGCAAAAAAATCTCTTTATTCGTATAAATCGAATTTATCATAAGATCTAAAACTTTTTGCGATTCCGCTTTAAATTGTTTCATTGCAACTACCTCCGCAACGTTATTCTTTATATTTTTGCAGTCGAGCGGCTAGTCTGTTAGCACTCTTTCCGTTTGACTGCTAATATTTTATACCGTCGATTGTTTTTTGTCAAGAGTTTTTAATGCACTTTTGCGTTTTTAAAAATTAAATTTACTTAAAAATAAAAGCTTCAAACAATAAAAAACCTTTTTATAAATATGATATTCGCAACAAAAAAGGCGCCCGACTACATTTACAAAGTCAAGGTCGCCCGTTTTTTGTTAAATTGTTTTTTGTTTTAGCAAATTTTGCAAACGTTATTATTTAGAATAAATTACTTTTCCGCCGCGAACGGTCATAATAACCGAGAAGTCGTTTTTATCCAAAATCGCAAAATCCGCGCGTTTACCAACGGCTATGCTGCCGCGTTCGTTATAAATTCCAAGATTTTTAGCGGGGTTTTTAGAAGCAAAGTCAGCCGCGTCGCAAATGCTTACGCCACACTTTTGAACCATATTTTTTACAGCGTTATTCATAGTTAACACGCTGCCTGCAAGCGTTCCGTCTTCTAAACGAGCCTCGCCGCCCTTTACATATACGGTCTGTCCGCCGAGTTCGCTAACGCAATCGCCCATATTTTTGGCGCGCATCGCGTCCGTAATGCAAACGACTTTATCGTGCGGCTTGTTTTTAATTAAAAGCTTGAGCGCGGGTACGCAGACGTGGATGGTGTCCGCAATAATTTCGCAAGCAAGAGCGTCGGTCAAAAGACCTGCTCCTACTACACCTACGCCTCTGTGCGTGAACGGGCTTTGCGCGTTATACGTATGAGTTATCGATTTAGCTCCCTTTTCACACGCGCTTACGGCTTGCTCGTAGGTTGCAGAAGTGTGACCGATACTCGCGTTTACTCCGATTTTTGCAAGATGCGAAACGAGTGCGCCGTTTTCATCGCACTCGGGGGCAAGCGTAACGACTTTTATATTGTTGCCGCTTATCTCGTTTAATTCGTCGAATTCTTTAACGGACGGAGCAATTATGTATTCGTGCGGCTGAGCTCCCGCTTTCGCTACGTTAATAAACGGACCTTCTAAATGAACGCCGAGGACTTCCGCACCCTCGCTTGAGTTTGCGAATTTATATTCTTTAACCGCAGAAAGCGCTTTGCCGATATTTTCGCGGCTTTGAGTCATAGTGGTTGCTAAAAAAGCAGTGGTTCCTTCGCACGCGACCGATTTCGCTATAACCGAAAGAGCGTCCGTCGTTCCGTCCATCGCGTCGGCACCCGCCGCGCCGTGAATATGCTCGTCGATAAAGCCGGGAAGAACTACCGCGTTTTCGGGCAGAGTTAAAAGTTCGCAAGAAGAATCGCATCCCTCGCAAACACCGTCGCCTATTTTAGAGATAATTCCGTTTTCGAAACAAACGGAGGTTTTTACGAGCCCTTTGCCGTCTACGTAAATTTCACAATTTGAAAAGCCTTTCATATTTCACCTCTGAAAAGATTTTTTTCTGGTTACAGTATACCACAAAATTTAAAAAACATAAAACGCTTTTTTGATAAAAAGACATAGTTTTTTGCATAAAAAGAATCATTTTGGGCACAAAAGTCTATTCGGCGTTTTTTTGAGGATTTTTTTCGTTGGCTTTTTATGTTGGCTTTTTATTTTTTTATTGCATAACTAAAAACACAAAATAGACAATAGTAAGCAAACAAAAATCGAAAAAGCGGTTAAAAGCAGTTGCTTTTTTATTGCATATGAGTTATACTGCAAGATGGTACGTGTTAACATAGAAAAGTAATTCTTTTTTAAATTTATGATCTTGCTTTGTTTTTTTCTTTGCGAAAAGCAATTTCGATACAACTTACGTTCTTATATGTTTCTTCTTTTTAATCGCAAAACAAAAAAACGCGCAAAATTACCGTTTAATCAAGCGATTTTACACGTTTTTATGAAAGATATAACGTTTGTTTCGAATTAAGCTTAAGCTTTAATTAACAAATCGATAGCCTTTTTGATATCGTCGGATATGTTTTCAACTACGTCTTCGTCCTCGCGGATCACTAAGCTTCCTACACCGTGCGACATAAATATCGAAGTAGCTTTTACGTCCATTACGTGCTTAGCGCCGTTATCGATAGCTAATTGAACTATTTCTTCAACGTAAGATTCGATAGCCGTTAAGATATGCTCGCGGATTGCCCAACGAACAGTCTTATGCATCTTTTCTGTGTATTTCTTGCGGAAAGTTTTAACGATGTTTTTAAACTCGTCGAAGAAATGATATAATCCGTCAGACGGATTTTCTTTAGCGTAATCTACGAGCTTAGCAAATTCATCGTTATAAGGAGCTAAAAAGGTTTCTAATACTTCTGTGAACAGATGATCTTTGGAGCGATAGTAGTAATAAAACAACCCCACCTCGCAATCGACGCTTTTTACGATACTCCTTACGCTGGTGCCTTCGTACCCGTTTTCAAAAAACAATTTGGTTGCGGCTTCGACTATTTTCTTATCGGTACCGCCCGGATATTTTGGTTTTCTTGCCATTTATATTACCTCACAATTCTTTAGTCTGCAAAGCGCTTCTCGCTATGCTTCTGTTATATTCTACCACACTTTTTTTCAATTGTCAAACAAAAATGGAATATTTTTCAAAAAACTGCAAAAGAATTTTTGCGGTTTTTTTTGCGTCTTTTTGTAAATTTTTTCTACAAAAATGAATGTTTTTTAGTCCATTTGAATTTTTTTTGCAAATTTTAGGCAGCCATTATATCGCAAACGTAATCGAAAAAAGTTTTTTCGTCTACGCCGCAAAAACAAACGGCATTCACCTCCCCTACCTTTACGCCTTTATTATATATTGTCAAAACTCCGACTTTATCGCCCTTGTTAAGCGGCGCGGCGATTTTTTCGTTCGGAGCAAAATCCACCTTTATTTCGTTCTTTTCGTTTTTCTTGCCGAATACGCAAAAATCTTTTTCGGGTAAGATTTCGACGTAAGCATTTTTTCCCCCGCTTACTTTTGCCCGTATTTCAAGCGGAACGTTTTTGTCTAGCACGGTTTTTGAAGTAAAATTGGCAAATCCGTAATCCAGCATGGAAGAAACGTCTTTAAATCGAGTTTTTCCGTCGCTTTCTTTTATTACGACGGATATTAGTCTCGTAGCTCCGCGCTTTGCGGTAGCCGCTAAGCAAAAGCCCGCTTCACCCGTAAATCCCGTTTTGCCGCCGTCGCACCCAACGTAATATTTAACGAGTTTATTCGTGTTGGTAAGCGTAGTTTTTCTGCCGCCCGAATGTTCGATTTCGTCGAGATAAATAGTACTGAACTTAAAATAATCTTCGTGCGAAATTAGCGAGCGAAGCATTTTAGCTACGTCTGCGGCGCTAGAATATTGCGTAGGTCGCATAAGGCCCGTACAGTTGGAAAACAACGTATCTTTAAGTCCTAGCTTAAAAGCCCTTTCGTTCATAGCGTCAACCGCAGAACTTTCGCTTCCGTATAGACGTTCGGCAATGGCGACGCTCGCGTCGTTGGCGGAGGCTACGACTATCGATTTTATTAAATCGCTAACCGAATATTCACCGCCCGTTTCTAAAAACACTTGCGAGCCGCCCATGCCGCTAGCGTTTGCGCTTACGGTTATTTTTTCGCTTAAATTAAGTTCGCCTTTTTCTACGCTTTCGAAAGCTAAATCTAAAAGCATGATTTTAGTCATCGAGGCAATCGGCAAGCGTTCGTTTTCGTTTTTAGAAAAAATAACGGTGCCGCTTTCGGCGTCCATTAAGTAAGCGCTTTTTGCCGAAACCGATACGCCGGACACCTCATCGGCGCTCACTTTTGAAATCATGTCACACGTAATTACTGGTAAAATCGCAGATAAAATAAGCGTTTTTAAAAACTTTTTCATTTTTTAACCACCTTGCTTTTTTATTAAAAAAAGTATTTGCAATTAGTTAAAAAATATTCTTAAAGCAAATAAAAAATCGAATCTAAAAGTAAACGCTTATAGGGCGAAGAATTAAGCAAAGCATTAAAGTTTCATACAACGCCGCAACGGCGTAGATTAAAAAAGCGATTAAAAAATACTCGCAAATCACACGAAAATCATATTTTTCTAAATAATCGCGCCGCGCTTTATAGTAAGAAACGCCGCAAGCAGAAAGCGAAATTATAGAACAAACTCGCACCAAAAAAGAAGGAAATATCATTAAAGCGTAAACGCTTATGCCCATAACCGAGAAGGTACAAAAGAAGGCGTATAGCGCGGCTCCTTGCGTAAGCGACAGATATATCATAATAAGCAAATGAAAGGGAACAAGCCAAACGATTTTTCCGCTTAAAGCGATTATTGCGAGAATACCCGCTCCCGTAAATATCTTAATGAAAAAATATTTTACAGCGCCTACTTCCGCCGAAAAAATCAAATTTATAAACGCGCTTGCGTTATCGATAAGTATTCCGTCCTCGTTTCCGCTCGCTATGATAAACCCGAAAACAAAGAAAAATATAAACGCCGAAAAACAAATTATTACGTAAATCAAACATTCCTTAACAGACCAAAGCAACCGATTTACAAAAAGCGGCATAAAAAAACTCCCGTAAAGAATTTTATGAGAGTCTTTTTTATTTATGCGATTTTAATTTTTAATTTACTTTTAGTTGTGCGAAATTATTTTTGATAACGTCGTTTTATTTTTAGGAAGCAACGTTTTTAAGCATATTTTCGGCAGAAATCGCAAAACCGCGAGTTGCGTCGTTTAAAAAAACATGCGTTACGGCACCGACTATTTTGCCGTTTTGAACTATCGGACTGCCGCTCATTCCCTGCACTATTCCGCCGGCTTGCGAAACGAGTGAGTCGTCGGTTATTTTTATGACCATATTTTTATTGTTTTTGTCGTTTTTATCTACTTTAACCACGCTTATCGAATAAACTTTCGGCTCGCTTCCTTCTAGCGTGGCATAAATTTCCGCAACGCCGACTTCGGGCGAGCCTAAGTTTAACTTAGGACAAGAAGAATAAACCGCCTTTTCGCTAAACTTTCCGATAAGCCCGACAAGCGAATTTTGCTCTACGACGCCTAAGCGGTCATCGCGCATAATCATTCCTTTAAGCTCGCCCGCCCTTCCGCGTTCGCCTTTTTCCACGCCCGTTATCACGCATTTATAACAGTAACCGCCGCTAACCTTTAATAAATTATTATATTCGTCGGTTATCGGATGCCCGAGCGAGAAAAACTCGCCGTTTTCTCTGACAAAAGTTATCGTTCCCAGCCCCGAAAGATAATCGCGCACCAAAACGCCGATTTTATATTTTCCGCCTATGTCCTTCGCCGGGAAAATATTGCATATGCGTTTTTTACCGTCGGATAACACTTCGGCGACCATTCCGCCGCCCGAATATTGCGACAAAGCCTCGTCTATATCGGCGGCAACCGTAATTTTTTTACCGTCTAGAGATAAAATAATATCGCCGGCGCGAATTCCCGCTTGCTTTGCGGGTAAAAAAATATCTTCCGCCCCCACGACTTCGGCAAGTCCTACAACGTGCGCGCCTTCGCCTTCTAAATCGAATCCGAGCGGAAAACCGCCTAAATAAACGGAATTTTCGTCGGCACGAACAGACGCTACCGAAAAGCCGCGAAGCGGAGATATTCCAAAAATAATCGTCGCTACGGCGATAAGTATCAATAATTTTTTAAATTTAAGCCTCATAATCCCCCTACCGTCAAGGGATATTATGCTCAGTTTTTCAGCGAATATACTCTTTAATTAACACGCGATTTTTTAAGCCGAGTTAAAACGTATTCGACGTTGACTGCTTTTTCGAGCAATAAATTGGAATAATAAAAGTATTGATTGCTAGGTTCGTAACCGATGCGCGCGTCCGTTTGGGCTATAACGAAAAGACGGCGACAGAGCTTGTATTCTTCATTAGCAATCGCGATAAGCTCACGCGAATTTTTGGCGACATCTGCTTTTTTGCGATTAAACGTAAGCTGTAAATAAGTCGTGCGGAAATGAATATAACACGCTTCGGCTATATTTTTTAACTCTTTAATCGACTTTTTATTGCTTTTTATCGTTTTAAGCGAATCTAATCCTTCTAGCCAAAGATTACAAAGCTCTTTAAGCCGAAGCTCGAATAAATCCATCGGATAGGAACCGCGCCAACTTTCGATATCGTCGTACGGGAAACCGACCATCGTCGCGGCAAGTCCGCTGTTTTTTAAAAATAGCGGATTCGCACACGCCACGTTTTGGCAACCAAAATAAAGAAAACATACGCTGAACGGAAACTTTCTAAACGCCGCGGAAAACTTTTTTACGCAATCGCGCACGGTTAAGCCCTTTTCGCCATACGAGCGACAATACCATTCGTTCATATCGAATTCTTTATTTTTTAAAATTTCGATGGCGAGCGCAATCGAAACGGAAGGATATCCGCCAACCGTCCAAGAAAGCATTACGTCGTTAACGCCAACGTTCTTTAAATTGGTCATATGCTCGTAAATTAATTCAAAAACGGGAATGTACGGCACGGACGCAAGCTCCCAACTGTTGTTAATTTGCACTTTCGCAGAGATTTCGTGTCCTGTTTTTTTAGCTTCGTTAAAAGAAAAAATCGTTTTTTCACTAGGTCCGACGCGAGAAATCGAATAATCGAGCAAAATATCTTGCACGCTTTCGTCCGTTAAACGCATCTCGTTTTCGCTTACGCTTAAAACGTTGATTTCTTTATCGAGCATCGCGATGCCCTTTAAAATATCCTCATCGGAAAAATCTTTGTTAAACGACCATGCCCATAAATTAGCATAGACCTTCGCCGAGCTTTTCGCGTCGCGAACGGCTTTCATTATTATATTGTTGACCTCGGCGGGCAACTCGTACTTCGGACGAACGGCGCAACGCGGACAATCCGTTTTCTTTATAGAATTGCAATGAGTTAAGTTTTCGCTCATCGTTATGGTTATAAAACCGCCCAACCCTTTTACGTTTGAAGCTAAGTCTTTTATTGCCTCGTAAAGATAATCTTTCACAGCCTGAACCGAAGTACAAAGAGCGGAATACGCCCCTATCGTTTGACCTTTAAGCTCGGGGCGAGTTTCGAAAAATTCGTTAGGCAACGAGCGCGGCTCGTTGATATATAAATAAATTTTTATGCCGTATTTTGCGCATTTTTCGATTAGTTTATTTAAATTCTTTCTTCTTAATTCATACTTTTCGCTTAAAGCGGGAACAAACGGATAGTAAGAAAGCGCCGATAACACGCCTTGCAACCATATTCCGTTTACGCCCGCGTTTTTATATGCGGATAATATTTTATCCGAAAAACCTTCGGGTTCGTCGCGAACGAAAATATCACCGTAATTCGCGCAATAATCGTAAATTATAGCGTTTACGTTGCCAAATTTTACGAGCTTTTTATCCGTTTTGCAAGAATAATACGTCGGTGAAAAAAAGTCAAACGGCGCAATCGGGTTTTTTACCGTTCTTTTTCGTATTTTTTCGACGGTCTTTTTGATTTTTTCGGTTTTTTTAATTTGCTCGCCAAAAAGCGGTTCGTATTTAGGAGATACAACCTCGGGTTTAAATTCACCGAGTTTCACATCCAAAAAGTCGTCCTCTTTAAGCGCATATGCAAGCTCTCTTTCGGATAAACCGGTAAGCGTTTGTAATCCCTTAAAATCAAGCAAATGCCAATTGCTCCTGATAAGCGTTACATAACCGTTTTTTTGCCATTCGTTGCCCGATTTTAAGCCGCCAAGCCCGAGGCGTTTTGCCTCGAGCTCGATTACGTTTTTATCTGTTTTTAAAATTTTTGCAATAATTTCGCTATCTACTAATCCGTAATTTCTGAAAATTACGGCTTGCCAGCGCGTAGGAAAATAATCGAGCGAATAATCTATCCTCTTTTCGGGTAAAAGTGACATTTTGGTTCCCCTTTGCGTTACTTTTTGTTTAATTATACATGTTTTTTTGCCGCCAAGCAAGCAGATA
Organism: uncultured Acidiphilium sp.; assembly: GCA_964452295.1. Lineage (GTDB taxonomy): Bacteria > Bacillota > Clostridia > Christensenellales > Borkfalkiaceae > HGM11416. Next base: position 23,645 of record CAYVKZ010000003.1, on the reverse strand, counting down.
TGCGCTTTTAATCAAAAACATTTTAAAATGAAAGCATATTATTTTAATCGAATAGTTTTTCGACCGTTTTGTTTTTGCGGCTTTTTTCCGCGGCGTAACAAATCAGATGACTCATTATAGAATCGCTTAAATCGGTAATCGAAACCGAAGGTCTTTCTCCGCCGAAATACCTAACGAGTTCGTGCATTATCACGTAGTCGCCTCCGGCATGCCCGCCGTATTGTTCTTGCTTGCTTTGAACTATTTCATCGTTGACGTCGATGGTTTTTACAATCGGATTATAATGCCCTTCGCTTCTATCCATCAATTCGAGCTTGAACGTTCCGTTGCCGACGCTTCCTACGATTTCGCCCTTAGACCCGACTATATGTAAAAAACGCGAAGCAACGCATGAGCCGCCCACCATCGTAAAGGTTGCGACCGAACCGTTTTCGAACTCGATATTTACCGTTTGCCTATCGGTGATATCGCCGCCGCTGTTATATGCGCATCTGCCGTAATCGGAGCTTTTTAAATATTCGGCTTTTTCTTCTTTCGTTATCTGCTCGATAGGTTTGCCCATTCCGAGCCAAGTTTGAAACGGCATCGAATCGTATTCTAAATGAACCTTTTGCGCCGAATAATAGCATTTTGAATTATGCGGACAATTATAACAAAACTCGGTTGCGCCTTCGGGCGCTTTTTCTTTTATAAACCACGAACGACTGCCGAAACTTTGAACGTATTTCGGGCGGCTTGCGTTGTTAAGCCAACAAATCAAATCCATATCGTGGCAAGATTTTGCAAGTAAAAACGACGAGCCGCATTGAGATTCGCGACTCCATTTGCCGCGAACGTAAGAATCGAGATAGTGAGCCATCCAAACATGTTCGTCAAGCTCGAGCGAGAAAATTTCACCTATAACGCCGTCGTTTATAAGCGTTTTTATTTTTTTATAAAAAGGCGCGTAACGTAAAACATGGCATACCGCGACTTTTACGTTTTTATTTATAGCCGTTTGCCACAAATCTAAAAGCTCTTCGCGATTGGAAGTTATGGGCTTTTCGAGCTGAACGTTATAACCCGCAAGCATTAATTTTTTGCAAGTAACGTAGTGCGCTTCGTCCATCGTTGCGTCTATAACGAAATCGCACTCGATTTTATCCTTTAAAAAATCGTCGATATTTAAATATCTTCTGTTTTCATCTATCGAATATCTATCTCCCGCGAAATTTAAATGCACGCGATCGGGATCGACAACGGCGACAATTTCAAGTTCTTCGGGACAATCGAGCGAATAATCCGAATAAACGCAACCACGGTTGCCCGCGCCTATAAGCGCCGCCTTCATTTTTTTCATAAATTCCTCCTGATAAATCGAAAAATAAGTTTATCAAATTAAACTTCTCGCTCGAAAAATCCCTTAAGCGAAACGGGATTTTTGCCCAACGCGGGCATTTTTCCGAGTAACACTTTCGCAACGGCGCGTTGCGATTCCGCGGTAAACGAAAACGCGTTTACGTACTCTTTTAAATACGGCATATCGAAAATTTTATACGGATCGCCGAACGAAACGCATATAAAACGCTTGTTTGCAAGCGCGTACGCACGCCACAAAACCATAATTACGTCCCAACCGAAACGCAATGTTCCGCCGTGATAATTTTTACTGCTCATATTTACGCAGAGCACTACCATATCGTATTCGTTTACGACTTCGTTAACCTTATAATGCGACGGATTTTCTAAAACGTCGCATTTTAAGCCGAAACTTTCGAGTTCTTCTTTAAACGGCTCGAATTCTTTACCGGTGCGTGCATACGGATTTTGCATAACCAAAAGCAATACTTTGCTGCCACTTGGAAGCTTCGACGGAATAATTTTATTTTCGTCACGCACGATTTTTATGCTTTTATCCGCGATACACTGCGCTATCTTATTAAAATCTTCGCTTATACTTAAATTTTCTTCACGCAAGCGATTGCCTTTTTTCAACAATCCCACCTTATTTTTCAACGACAAAACTCTGCGAGCCGCGTCGTACAATCTAGACTTTTCAAGCTCGCCGCTAAAAACGGCTTTTAAAATTTCGTCCGAATCGGTCGGCTCGGGGAATAAAATCATATCGCCGCCCGCGCGCAAAAAGTCTACGCCTAAAAGCTTGATATCTCGGCAACTTGCAGAAATTCCGACCATGCTCATTGCGTCCGAAATTATCGCACCGTTAAAACCTAACTCGCCTTTAAGAAGGTCCGTCATAAGCGCGCGACTTATTCCTGCGGGCGGAGCGTCGTTTTCGTTTTTTAAATTATTTTCGAACGCGGGAAGCGCTATGTGCCCGACCATAACAGCCATAGTGCCCGCCTTAAAGACTTCTTTATACACTCTGCCGTAGGTTGCGAACCATTCTTCGCGGCTTAAATCGTTTATTCCGGTACAAAAATGCGAATTGCGTTCGTCGATTCCCTGCCCCGGAAAATGCTTTACGCAAGCAGCCATATTGCCGTCGTTTTGTAAGCCTTTAATAAAAGCCGTGGATATTTTTATGACTTGGTCGGGACTATCGGAAATTGCGCGAACGTTACATTCGGGACTTCTGAAGTTGTAATTTATATCGACTACCGGAGAAAAAGTTAAATGTACTCCGTTTTTGCGGCAGATTTCACCCGTAACCTTGCCCGCGCGATATATAAGCTCGGCATCGTCGGCAGCACCCCAAGCCATGGGGTAAGGCAAATACCCGCCACCCTTTATAGCCGTTTCGGGACCGTTTTCTATATCCGAAGCGACGATTACCGGAACTTTGGTGTATTTATTGACAATATCCGTATAGAGTCTGATTTTTTCGGGACTCATATCGGTTAAAAATATTCCGCCGGGCTTAATTTTAGATATTATTTTTTCGACCTCTTTAGGATCGTCTTTATCGTAAATATCATAGCAAAGCACTTGCCCTACGAGTTCTTCTATTGTAAGTTCTTTTAAAATTTCGTCGATCATGCCTTGTTTTTCTCGTAAATTTCGTTAGATTTTTTGTCGTTTGATAAAAGCCATTCGTAAACTTCGGGATTACGATAAGCCTTTTCCCAACAATCGTGCCAAACGCCGGGATAAACGGTCAGTTTGGCTCTGCCTCCGTAAACGTTTATTCTATCTACGTAGTAGCGGCTTTCGTTTGCATAAACCGCGTCGTCAAGCTCGCCGTGAAACGCCCATACGGGGCACTTTACGCGCGCCGCATTCCAATACATTCCGCCCCCGCAACACAATAAAGCCGCGGCAAAAACCTCGTTTTTAGAGGTTAAAAGCTGCCACGCGCAATAGGCACCCATGCTGATACCCGAAAGATATATTCTGTTCGTGTCTACAAAAGGCAATTCCGTGCAATAATCGACAAAACGCTTAACTTGCTCGAATATATCGAACCAAGTATCCGCCTCGCAATGCGGCATTATAACCGCAAACTTATAGTCGGGGTGCTCGCGTTTGTAATTTAAAACAACGTAGCCCTCTTCGTTAAGTTTTTTAATGTCGTCGCGCGCGCCGGCTCCGTGAAAATGTATTATCAGCGGATATTTTTCGTTTTCGGAAAAATTGTTAGGCGGAGCAAAAACGTAGTTTATTTTTTCGTATTTTTTTATAATCATACTTATTTAATCGACGCTTTTCCGCGCCGAGGCAAATCGATATCGCCTCGGCGCAAAGCGCTTTTTAGTGAGTGTATCATAAACTATGGGTAGAAATATTTTGCCCTGTGGCAAAATATTTAAAAATTTAGCTTTGTTAAAACTTGATGGGGTTCGACTCTATAATGGCATCAATCCACTATCGTTAATTCGGCTAAATATACGGTTGCTTGAACGCCGTCTGCCCAATCGAGCTTAAACAATTTACCGTTATGACCCGTTCCGCCAATATCGTTGAAGTCGCTATAACTATCGACGATTGCACTGACGGGGACTTTAACGGTATGCCACTTGCCGTATTCGTACGTACCGCTTATACTAGCGACACTCAAAGAATTAAACGCAAAACTTATTCCTATCGATTGCGAGTTATTCTTTTCGGCATGCGCGTCGTCGATATAGAACTTGAAGCACAAATACTTATTCGCATACGTAGAACTTAGCTCTTCCGAACTTCTTAACGTATATGCCTTAAGCGCGGTTTCTTGCGTTGCGTTGAATTTATAGAAATTACCCTTCGTGCCGTCGGGCGCGGTATCGGTAACAGTCATTACGTCGGTTTTTACGAAACTGTAATTATCCCATACGCGAACGGAAGTAGCGAGATATAAATCCGCATTGTCGGTTATGCCTATTTCGCTTACGTAATAATTTACGGGACCGCTTCCCGAGCAAACGAAATACATAAGTTTTCCGTAGTTGGAAGTCGCGGTTAAGTTAGCGAAATCATCGTAGTTATCTAAAATGAAGTTCATCGGCAAATACATTCTGTTCCAAGTCGCAACCGGTGCGGGAACGTCGTAACACGTGCCTAAACTTCCGCTCGAATTATAAGTTCCGAAGCGCGACCAGTTCGCGTCGCTAGATGTGGGAACCATATAATTGGGAGCGGCGTAACCGTTGATGCTGACTATGTAATAATCGAAATAAATATAACCGTTAGAGAAATATTCGCTTAAAACTTCTTTACTGTGAGCGGGAGCTACTTTTATGCCCGCTTCGTCGGTCACTCCCGCATCTGCAAATACGTGATAGAAATTACCCGTTCTACCGCCTATCGTGACGTTTTGAGCAACTTCGAACATAGCGGGCTTTCTGTTTCCGTATTGATAAGCCATTGCCGTATCGTCCGCATTGACCGATTGCCAAGCGGAAACGTAATCGTACTTAGCACTGTATGCCGCGTAAACGAAGTTTAAATCGCCGAGCTTTCTAGTCGCGTTTACGGTATGTACGCCTTCGCCGTAAGAACGAGGATCTAAATTAGCCACGACGCTTCCGTCTACGCTCCAGCTAGAACCGTCTGCGCTAAACCAATCGCTAAACAACACTTCGGTGCTAGGTTTAACGACTTTAAGCTGAGAGGTTTCGTCTGTTACGGTTAACGCGTCGTCGTTCTTAACCAATACTATCTGACTGAAGTATATATCTACCCCGCCTAAAACTTCGCTGGTAAAGCTGAACAGTTTGCCGTCGTGCGAATTCTTTGCATAATTTTGGAAGGATGCGTAATTTGCAACTATTTGCGACATAGGCAACTTAATCGAATACCAAGTGCCGCTTGCGATAGTTTTACTTTCGCATTGAGCGCTTCCGGTATAACGACCGAAATATGCGACGCTTGAATTGCTGCCGCCTAAATAAATTTCAAACAACATATAGCCGTTTGCGTAATCGGCTATTTCGTCCGACGTAAGCGCGGGGTTAATTTTTACTGCCGGAGCGACCGACGAGCCGCTTATTTTATAATAAGACAATCCGCTTCTTTCGGGAGCGTCCGTACAAACGCTAAGCATTCCGTTTGCTATCCCGTAATTGTTAAAGACGGTAACGTTTTGCGTGTCAACCGTTTGCCAAGCCGTGTATTGTTCGTCTTGTTTTACGTTAAGCGTAGCCGAATAAACGGTAATCGATTTATTAAAATCTTTTTTAGTAGCCTTTAAGCACACCGAGAGCGAACCGACTTCGGTTATTTGAGAATCGGTTATTTCTTCGCCGTTCGATTGCCAAACCAAATCGAAATTATCGGTCAAATCCGATGTATCGAACAAATCGGAAAGCTTGGTTTTGCCTATGATATAATTTTGCGAATTATCGGTAGAAATATCGCCCGCATAATCGTAATAAGCTACAAAATTCGAAGTGCCGTCTGCTAAAATATGTTCGACAGCTTCGTTTTGAGCGTAGCCGTTTTTAAACGAATACCCCGCGAATTCGGGCGCGCTAACCGCTTCGTTTACGTTGCCGCTTACGGTTTCGTCGGAATAAAGGCTGTAACCTTCGTCCGTTTGAACGTAAAGTTTTCTGCGATAATTAGCGGTTTGCCCGCTTATGTATTCGGATAAATCGGTTATGCTTTCGCCCGCGTTTACGGCTATTTGCGCAACCTGCGTCATCGAACGAGAAACGGTTTGAGTGTAATAGGTTTTATCGCCTGCGGTTATATATCCGCGCGCGGATATAAATGCGTTGTATTGCGTATCGGGAATGTTATAAATATAACATCTGAATTCGTAATAATCGACTCCGTCTATTTGCACGGAAAAATATTTTTCCGTAAGATCGGCTACTATGGCTCTATCGGAATTAACCGTAAGTTCGTCGCCGACTAAAGACGTTTTTAACATGACGATACCCGCTTTAAAGGCGGCTTCGTCCGCATCGGATTTAATTTCTTCGAAATCGGAAGCCGAAATTCGCGCCGTAAAACGTAAACCGGTTATTCCGTCGTTTGAAGGATAGCGAACCGAAGCCCCTACGATGGTAAAATCGCCGTAAGTTTCGGCTTTTGTCGCTTTTACGTTAATCGGAGCCAAAAACAGCGCGCACGCAATTATTACGACGGATAATAAACTTATCAAATACGATTTTTTGTTCATTACCATTCGCCTCCCAAAGTTAACCATTCAGACGGATATTCAAATCCGTTCTCTTCGCCGCCTAGCTGTCCGCTGGTTGCAATCACGTCTTGCTCGGAAGCTTTAAAAATATAAAGCTCGGGCGATTCGTAAGTTTTTTTCATAAAATACCTCCGTTTTTTATATATTTCCCCTTATTTCGAGGTTTTTACTTTTTTATTATTGTTTTTAAATTATAAGCTTATTTCGTAAGCATGAAACCGTCGATATAAACTCTGTAATCGAGCGGGTCGACCGTTTGACTTGTCGACGTTTTTGCTTCGTACATGCCGTAAACGTCTACGCCGTAAGTTTTTAAAACAAGCTCGTTTTGCGTAACCGTAATTTTACTGTACATGCTGTAGTTTACGCCGTTTTTAATTCCGCCTCCGCCCGAAATCGCGCGCATTATTCCGCTGTTTTTCGTAAAAGCAGTTGCGTTTATCTGATTACCGCCGCACCCCGTTTGATGATTTATAACTCCGCGAACGGCGTCGTTTTCGTAAACGAAAGTGTCGACTAAATCGCCGCCGCGCAAAACTTGCTCGCCGAGCGTTGCTACGGCTTTTACGTTTGACATATTCGCCGCACTCGTTTCGTCGCCGTTCCATATAAACGGATAAGAGGACTTCAGCGTGTGGTTGTGACCGTAAAGATTAAGCGCTACGTTGTATTCGCTAAACAACGTAAGTAGCTTCGGCGCGTAAGGTTGAATGTTCCCGCTTTCAGTCCAGAACGGACCTTCGTGTATCATAGAAACAATCCATTTTGTATCGGGGTTTGCGTTTGCCGCGATTAAATCGTTTTCGAGCCATTCGTATTGAGCCGCACTGAGCTGTTTATCGGCTGCGTGTAAATAGTCGTTACTGCGAAGCGCTATAAAATGAAGAGGACCGTAGTCGAACGAATAGTAAACGCCGTCTTCGGGATAGTCGCTGTAAGCGCTCGAACTGATGTTGAATATCTTGCTTAAGCTTTCGTAATAAGCCTGCAAATATCCGCCCTCGTGATTGCCCGCCACCGCCATAAACGGACGGCTGAACAAATAATCGGAAACGTCGCCCATCATCTCTTGCCAATAAACGGGTTCCGCGCCGTAGTGCACGATATCTCCGCCCAAAGCGTAAAAATCAACTCCGCCGTCGGCTTCAGCCGTGCGAACGACTTCGCCGAAATACGTGGTGCCGCCTATATACGTTTTCATAGCCTGCTTCATATTCGAACTCCAAGTAGAAGAATCGGGATATTTTTCAAGCTCTTCGGCTATCCTTTGCTGACTATAAGTAACTTGCGTATCGCAAATGAACAAAAAGTCGGTTTCGAGCACGGTTTCTTCACGAGTGGCAAAAACGTATTCGTCGCTCCAAACGTCTGCGGATAAATCGCCGAATCGAACCTTGTATTCGGTTGCGAATTCCAGATTTTCGACAACTGCGTTGGTTACGTATTCGTCGCGCCAAACGCAATAATCTCCGCTAAAAGTCGAAGCTTTCGACCAATCGGTTTCACTCGATTTCATGCATTGAACGGTAGGATTGACAGGCTTCGTAAACGTGTGCCAAACCACGCCGTATTTAGTGGCTTGCGCGTCGTAATACGAGGCGGTTGCGGTAAAGGGTTTAAGTCCTTCGAGGTCTGCTCTAGTAAGCTCTATCCAACGAGCGGTTAAAGTTATCGTTCCGCTCTTTTTAACCAAAGTGGCTTCGCCTACTCGCTCCTCGCTTTCGTCGCACCAGCCGTCGAAGCGCAGTCCGCTAGCCGAAGGAGTGGGAAGTTCGCCGTAAGATTCGCCCAAAACGACGTTTTTATCGTTATGCTTAGAACCGCTTTCGCCCGTAGCGAATTTTACTACGACGTTCTTTTTGGCAAACTCGGCTTTAACTGTATAATCGCGAGTAGCCGCGTTTATGGTGAATGTATAAGAATATTTTCCGCCCGAAACGCTTTGCTCGGGATCGACCTCGCCGCCGTTTATCTTAAACGAATATAGAATATATCCGTCGTCCGCCTGCATGTCAAACTTAACGGCATGACCTATTTGCACCTCTTTTTTATCCGCGGTAAGCGTGCCGCCTTCAGAGGACGAAACGCTGACTTTGTAAACATCCCCTTTTTGCTCGGGCGCGCTCACAGTACAGCCCGAAACGCCTGCAAAAGAAAAGCTTGCAATAGTAACGGTTAAAAAGGCTATAAATATTTTTTTAATAATCTTTTTCATTGCTTTTCCCTCCGTTATTCGGCTTTTTCAGAAAAAGTAATTTGCCCGATATACATATCCAAAGCGTAAGTTCCCGTTGATACGTATATAAGTTTGCCCGCGTTTTTAACGGTTATTAAATCGGACAACGAGTCGTAATTTGCAATAACGTCGCTCATCGGAATATATACGCGATTCCACGTTCGTAAATTGCTGTTTTCGGCTAAAACGCGATTGCCGTTATTATCGGTGGTTAAAAATTTAGTTTCGGCTAAATCGTATTTGTCCGATTTATAATCGATAACGTCGATATAATATTCGAAGGTCAAATATTTATCCGCAAAATACTTTTGCAAAATCTCTTTTCCGTGCGAAGGCACCACTTTCAACGCGCCTTCGTCGTATTTACTTTGTTCATAGTGAACGCGATAATATTTTCCGCTTGTGCGGTCGGGTGCCTCGTTCACGATTTGAAGCATATCCGAATACGACTTGCCGTATTGATACGCCTTAGCGTATTTATCGCTAACCTCTTGCCAATAAAGCACTACGTCGATTTTGCCGACGTAGATAGATATAACCGAACCGTCTAGCACGACTTTATATTCGATTACATGTTCTCCGTCGCCTACGTTTTTAGTCGAAAGCGAAGTATCGTTTACCCGTACGCCGTCTACAGCCCAATAACCGTCATCAATGCCTGCGAGCGAATCGGGCATGTAATAATCGGTTAAATCGCTAGTTCCGATATCGAAATATTTAACCGTCTCGTCGTTGGTTATTTCGAAATTTACTACCGTCATTTTTCCGAAATACAGCTCGACTCCCATCGAATAGTTGCAAACGCGTATCATTTTGCCCGTGTGCGAGTTTACGTCGTAGGCTGAAAATACTCCGTAGTTATCCAAAATATAACTCATCGGGATTAAAGCGACGTTCCATTTGCCGCTTGCAACGTTTTCCGTCGCGTAAGGCTGACCGTCCGCTCCGACGGCAAGTTTTACGTTTACGGAAGAATCGTTCGCCATGTCTACGCGATATTCGAAAGTTAAATACGCTTTAGAATAATTGCTTAAAAATTCTTTCGATTTGAATATTTTCGCTTTAACGGCGGTTTCTTCGGTTCCGCTTATATGGAAAACGTTAACGCCTTCGCGGTCGGGTGCGGACGCGGTTATCCGTAAAAGAGAATCCGCCCGCTTGTAATTATCGAATACCGAAACGTTGCCCTCGGTTACGTCGCAATATTTAACGGTCGGGCTTTGAGAATCGTATACGTCGATATCTAAAACTTTAAGCTCACCGCGAACGCCCGATTTGGTTACGCCGTAAAAAGTTACGCGATACGTTCCGTCTAATTTTTCGGTTTTTAAGTCGAGTACGTCGCCCTTTATCGTTTTATCCCCTACGCTTATTTCGCAATCGGAATATCCCTTTAAATCCACGTCCGAAAAATCGAGCTCGGGCGCTATCGCCGCGTCGATTGATAAAGTATTGCTTAAGTCGCTTTCTTTAACGGCGCATATGCCGCCGATATAAACGGTCATGGCAGAGCTTTCTTTTCCGCCTCTGCCCTCGCTCGGTATGTTATACTCGACCGAGTTGTCTATTATAAGCACGGGCATATCTTCGCTTGCGTAATAATCTAAACCGTCGACGAAAGAGCGGTTAAAATCGTCTAACTCGCGATTTAAATTCACGACTACTTCGTTCCACGTATTCGGTTTTAAAACGGGAATAGTCGGAGAATAACCGTAATACATATCTCTGCGATAGCAGTTGTTGTTGGGGTCGGTCGAAATCGAGCACATATGCTCTAATTCGCCGCTATAATAAACGTAAATTTTTACGTACTTGTATCCTTGCTCTTGCAACGATTTATAATATTCTTTCGTTTCGCGCGGGTTGGCGTAAACGTACACGTAATCACCGTCGGTGGTTATGGTTCGATAATAATTATCTTCGCCCAGCGAGCTAAGCGTAGGAATACTCGTTTCGCTAGCTTTAACGACGCTCCAGCCTTGGCGAGATTTGCCCGCGTATTTGTTTACGGTGCTCCAATCCGCGCCGTAGCTTTCGATTTCGCCTATCTTCATGGGCGTTTGAGAATAAACGCTATACGAATATTCGCCGACTTCGTCGCCGTATTTTGCGGTTAAAGTAACCGTGTAAACGCCTACGTTATCGCAAACGAACGAATTGTCTTTCACCTCTACTTTTTCGCCGTCGTATTCGACAGCCGCAGTGATTTTTGCCTCTTTTTGCGAGCAAACGGGTGAAATTTCGACTATATCGCCCGCAGAAACAAGCGGAGAATAATCGGCTCCGAGCGAAAAGCTGGTTCCATTGACTTTTATTCTAGTAGTAGCTTTATGAATAGCCGAATCGCTAGTTACGACCTTGTAAGTAACGGTATAACCGCGAACGTCCTTCGCTATAAAACTACCCATGCTCGTCTGAACGAACCCGCCGTTTATGTCGGCAACATCGTAATACACGTCTAAAACGTTGCCTTCGTCGTCGGTAACGAGCGGCTTTTCGAGCGAGACGCTTTCGCCTAAATTGACGTTAAGCGTTTCTTTTACGTTAAAGCCGTGCACGTTCACCTCTTCTACGACGGGCGTTGACTGTTTGCTCGAACACGCCGCGAATACGAGCGCGCATATCGAACAAATCAAAATAAGCACGAGCGCCGATAAGGCGCGCTTTTTGTTTGCGTTCACTTTACGACACCTCCATTCTAATATCGTCTATATACATTATTCGCTCGAAAACGTCGCCGACGTAAGTTATTTCTAAATAGCCCGTGTTTTCAAACGAATTTTCTTCTTTCGCCCTCGCGTTTAATTCGGCAACGGTGAACGAAACGGTCGTCCACGAGCCGGGAACCAATTTAACCGATTTTTGGAAAAACGTTCCGCCGACAAGCTCGGGACCTATCATCAAAAAGTATATGGTCGTAATCGCGCCATCTTCGGGAGTGTAAACGTCGAAGCACAGTCTGTCCGTATCCTTATACGCGCCCCAGCGAACCAAACTTACCAGCTCTTTATCGATGATAAACCCGGGCCAACTCGCATCGACCGCACTATCCTTAGGAGCTACGACTTGCAAAACTCCGCCGCGACCGTCCGCCGAAAAATCGTTTACTATGGAAAGTTGCGGGCGAATAGCGCTGTCCGTCCAATCTTGATGAACGAGTTTTTGCAGTTGCCATAATTTATCGAAAGAACAAATTTCGTTTTCATCGAGCTTCATGACGAGTTTTTCGACCTCTTGAGTGACCGTATGAAGTCTTAAATCGTCGAGATAATAAACTTTGTCGGTTTCGCCTCTTTCGAATTTGATTTTTAAGCCCGAAACCGCGCGTTTTTCGCCGCTGAGCGGAATATATCCTCGCTCTACGCCGTAAGTTATGCGCGTCCAAGACCGCGGAGCCAACTCGAACCATTGGTCTACGCCGTCGCTAGTCGGAAATACCGGGCAAAGAGCTATTCTTGACGTGACGTTTTGCTCGTTATATACTTCTAACGTTATATAACCTACGTTGGAAAAATCGCTGTAATCGAGCTTTTTTGCCTCGAGATTGAGCGCTTGATATAAATAGGGATCGCCCGGTTTATAAGGATTTGAAATTACGGTTACCTTAGCGCTAGCCTCGCCTTCTTTGATTTTGGTTCCGTCCGATTTAAAAAGTTCGGTTTTGCCGAGCACTCCGTTTTGTTGAAGAGTATCTAACTCCGTTTGCGTTTCGAAGGAGTTTAGCATTATCGAAGTTTGTTTTTTTTCGGGTTCGGTCGAATTATCGCCTCCGCCACCGCACCCCGATAAGACGGGGATACAAGCAATAAGCGCGCTAAAACACAACACCGTCACCCTTTTTATGAGCTTGTTTTTTCTGAAATTAAACTTTTTCATATCGTCACCCCGCAAACGCGATATATTCAATACCGAGGCAAGCCTCTGCCGAAGTTTTAAGATTTATTCTAATTTGATCGACAGCTCCGTTTGCCGTGCCGAACAGCGACGCGTCTATGGCGACGTTATTCCAACCTTGCTTCAAAGTCCCGGTGTACGCCATATTGTAGATATCGCCGCACTTGCCGATTATTTCGATTTCCAGTTCCTCCGCTTCGCAATAAAGCGAGAACGTTACCTTTGAAACGTCGGCGTTGAAACTCATATTCGACGTGTCGATTTTAAGCGTCAATTGCGACTTTTCGTCGGGATTTGCAAACGTTAAAGCGAGTACGTTTTTTCCGTCCGTTTGTTTGATTTCTTTTACGCTTTGATCTTTGCCGGTAACGAAGGACACGACGTCTTCAAGTTTTTCGGCATCGAATTGAGCGCTTTTGTTGCCTAAATCGAGTTCGATTTCGTAACTCTTGCCGTTCTTTTTAGCGATTGCCTTAAACACGTTTTGTTCGTTATCGAGCGAAACCGTTACGTTGTATAAGGCTATTTCGCCGATTATTTCGCCGCTTAAAATTTCGCCGTCCACTATAATTTCGGTGTCCGCGGGAGCGGAAAGAGTAAGCTTGCCTTCGGCTCCTTCGATTTCGAATTTTTCGATAACGGCGCCGGTGTTTGCCGCCGCAACCAATAAATTAGCGAGCGTTTCACGCGATTTTGAAAAATAATCGAGCAATCCGTCGCGATAACGAACCTTGGTTCCCGTGTATAAATCGCGATTTAATATATCGTATATCGCGTCGAAAGTCGCGTCGTCGTATTCTTCGCCTCGAGCTATCGTATTTTGCTTATAATACCCTTCGAGCGCGTAAAGCAAGTCGTAATCTTCGATTCCGTCGCAAATCGATTCGAGCCTTATCGTAGAGACAGGACCGTAAATTCCGTAAGGACGACCGGGATAAACCAAATATCCGTCGCCGTTAGCCGTCGGGAAATGCGCGGCTAATCCGTAATAATCTTGAAGTTGAATATCGTCGTTGGGTTTTGCAAGCGTTCTGTATGAATAAAGCGTGCTCTCCCAGTAAAGCGTGCCGACGATATTGTATTCGTAGTTCATCCAACCTATTAAACGCGAACTTATAAGCGCGTCTTCGATATGATAGGTGGGATAAGGATTTTTGGGAAGCGTACATGTGTAAACCCACAATTCTGCATCGTCGCCATAGGCATTTTGCGCGTAGTCGACGTATTTTTGACGAACGCTTTCGGAATCGTATACGTCGATGGTGGGTACGCTTAACGCTTTATCGGCAACCAACTTGTCCGTTAAACTTCCGACGACCTTGTTTTTGATGCCCGACAGCGAAGTAACTATCGAATCAGCCAAATCCTCGGTTAAAAGCGGATAACTATCCGATCCGATTGCGTCGCCTAATTCGTCGCTTACCTCGGCGGCAAGTTCTTGACAAATTTCATTAGCCGTGGTTAAGTTGTAGTTTGCGTGATCCTCGGTTCCGTTTTGATCGTATTCGTCGAAAAATACAAAGTAAGTTCCCGCCTTTTTAAGCATGTCTACGCCGCTTTCGGCACTAGCCCAAACCATTTCGCGCAAAAGCTTTTTGAAAAATACAAAATCCACCGAGAAAATGCTGACCGCAGTAAGTTGATTTTTTTGCTCTTCGGTAGCTTCGGTCGCGGGAATAATGCTTCCGTCTTCAGCCTTGAAAGCCGCCACCGGAGACCCCATCGCAAACGGCAAATTGTAAGAAGTACAACGTTCGTCTTTGCTGTATTTTTCAGCCGTAGCCAAAAAGTTTTCCAACGCTTCTTCGCTCGAACGAATATTCGAATTGTCGTTCATGTCGTTTCCGGGCAAGTGCTGAGCGTTCATTCTGTGATCTAACAAAAATTTGTAATACGCGGTCTGCATTTCGACGGTAGCGTCTAACTCCGCCCATTCAATCGACTTCCAATTGAGCGCGAATGAGGACTTCGTCGCGGTTGTTTTCGAAAGAGTGTAATCGTAAACGACCGCTTGCACTTCCACTTCGTAATCGACTCCGTCGCACGTAACGGTAAAAGCGCCCTCGTATATATCGGCAACTTGATTTTCGTCGGGAGCAAAAGTTATCCAAACGCCTTGATTTTCACCCTTTTTTATGTTGTTTTCGCCGTATTCGATACTTTTTTCGAACGGCAAAAGGGCGTCGGGGTAATCACCCGCCGGCGTTGAAACGTTTATGTCTTTAATTTCGCTTACGGTAACGTATTTTTCGGCGTAAACGGTGAAGCTTTCGGCTTTTAAAACGTTGCCGTCGGCAGATTTTAAATCGGCAAGCTTAACAGAATATTCCTTTACGTCGTAATCGGGCGTGATTATTATCTGCCCTGCTTCTTTTTCTCCGCGAAAAGCCTTTATACTGAGCTTTTTTTGCGTAAGCCGACCGGAATAATCGGCGTTACGCATTATTTTTTCGGTAGAGGAGCACGTAGCTATATTGGCGGTGCCAACCTTCCAAGGATCTCTGCCAGAGAGCGCGGAATTTTCGCCGCCCGAGCCGCAGCCCGTCGCAAAAACGGCGACGAGCGCGCACAGGCAAAAGGCTATAATTCTTTTTTTCATCATTTTTCCTCCGATCGACAAACTGTTTTGTCGATTGTTAGTTTTTGCGGCGTTACTTCGTTAATATCCGGCTTTGTTGAGCAACGACTTCCAAGCCGCTTGATTATCTGCGTTATAATACGCACGGTCTTTTTCTACCATTTCGGTAGGAGTCATTCTGTCTTTTACGTTTTGCGCGGTAAACGCGGTTGCGGGGTTCGAAATATTCGAAGTGCAGAAATTCTGCAAGCCGCCGTAAGATGACAATCTGAAAGTCGAAATCGGGCGCAAACGTACGCCTGTAAGCGCCATATCCGCGCGAGATTTACTTACTGCCGAGAAAGAATCGTATAACGCGGCGTCTTTTTGTTGTACGTCGTATTTAAACGCGGTTTGACATCCGTGAGTCGCGCGCATAAATATGTTTATGGCTTTATCCGTAGCAAGATAGCGCAAGAAGTCTTTCGCTATTTCTTTTTCGCTAGCGTACGAAGGAATGTACGCTTCGTGACCGTGAAGTCTGAACATTATGGTACGAGCTTCTTCTATTCTGTCGAAATCGGCTCGGCTTAGCGTAGCGGAAAATTTTTGAGAGAATTTGCTTGCCGCCGCAGAATATTCATCGCCGTCGTCTACGCAACCGACTACGAACGCTAATTGCGCGTCGGTGGTTACGCTGTCGCACTTTTCGATAATGGAACTGATTACGGGCATCTTCATAAACTTAATGGTGCCCTTCGCGTTAGCCTGTATACTGTAAGTTTCGTTATAGAACCAATCGCCGTTAGGCATGATAACGCCTTCGCCGTTGATAAATCGGCCTTGAGCTTTCGCGAACGACCACGTAGAGTCGGTGCGAATGTATTGGCTGGCTTGATCGCCGTTATAACCAATAAGGTCGTTTAAAACCTCTAACGCGCGTAAACGACCGTGAGAAACGTCGTCGGTGTTTTCGTAATCGAATATTTTATTGGAGCGAACTTTTATAACTTCGTCGCCGTCGTCTTGCGAAATCTGACCGTTCCAAAAGCTTTCGTATTCGCTTATACCCGAATATTGAGCCCACCACGTGTTATAAATCTGCGTGAAATAATTGCCGTCTAACTTATCGAAAATAAAGGCTTTTACCTTTGTCGTACTACCTTGAACGTTTACATCCGCGGCAAGAATGTCCGCGGCGGTTTTCTTAAGCTCGTCGGTAGTTCTGGGCATAACGTAATCCGCGCCGAGGTTTTCTTCGATAAACGTAGCGTTGTAAAGTAAACCCATATAGCCGTCTACCCAAGGCATTCCGTAATAAGAATAGCTGCCGTCTAAGTTTTCAACCCTTTGCTGAGCATATATTTCGGCATGCATTTTATCTTTAACCTTTACGCTCTCGCCCGGGACTTCGCTTTCGTAAACCGAAGTTAAATCCTCGAAATCGTACGTTCCGTCGCTTCCCTTATGATTGAAATACGCGTTAGACGGATTTGTCGTAAACAAAAGGTCGAACTTGTTACCTATCGCGCCGCTCGTCATCTTGCTTCCGACTTCGGAACTTACGCTGTCCGTAGTTAATTGAATTTTTAAATCGGGATATTTTTGTTTTACGAAATCCTCTTTTAAAAACTCGTCTTTAATTTGTTCTAACCAAGTTACGCCGTAGCCTTTGTCTAAGGCGTAAATGTCCAAAGTAACGGAGCCGCCCGTGTTGTTGCCGCCTCCGCATCCTACGGCTAAGCCGCACGAAAGAGCCATTGCAAAAGCAATAATCAGCGAAATGAATTTTTTCATACTTTTCCTCCCAGACCGTTTTCGGTCCTCTTTTATGATTTTATGATTTTTTATTTTTAACGCAAAAACGCGTTTTTTACTACCCTTTTAAGCCGCCGAGCGAAATGCTGGTCATAATCTTACTCGAGCACGCGCAGAATAAAACCAGCGTGGGAATCATCGAAATTATAAGCCCCGCAAAATAAACGGGATATTTATCGGATATATCGTTGCCTCCTACGTATAAATACAGCCCCGAAGCGAGCGTCGGATAACTCGGCAAGTACAATATCATCGTCGAAAAATCGTTCCAGGTTCCGATAGCGCCGGTGATTGCGTAGGTTAAAATTACGGGCATCGCCATAGGAAGCATTATCTTGAAAAATACCGTGAACGGATTTGCGCCGTCCATCATCGCCGCTTCGGCGTAATTCCAGCTTACCGATTTAAAAAATCCGTAATATACCAAGAACGACCCGCCGAATCCGCCCAAATTGCACACTATGGGATATAGCGGAGTGTCGTATATTTGCAAAATTCCGATAAGTTTCATAAAAGCCGCGCCCGCGCCGACGATAGGCATCGTCATAGAAACTATAGCGCAAGTGAAGATAACCTGCCTTAACGCAAACTTATATTTGCTTAAACAGTACCCGGTTATTGCGGGAACTATGGCTTGCAACGCCGTTACGACAAACGTGTACCAAACGCTGTTGAATATCATATTCGTAAAGGTCACGTTACCGTTGTTTAAAACCTTAAACGCGTCGATATAGTTGGTGAATTTCCATTCGGCGGGAAGCGCGAACGGATTGTCGCTTATCATATATTCCCAACCGTCTTTAAAAGAGGTTACAAGCATCCACGCCGTGGGAAATATCAGCATAAACGAATGTATGCAAAATATTATAAAAACTATCGCGAATACTATTCTTTCCGAAAAAGTTCGCTGAGCCAAAACGTTGCCTTCGGCTCTTTTTTTTCTTTTTAAGGGCAAGGCACCCGCTTTTGTTTTTTGAGCCATAACCTTTCCCTCCTTAATATTCTACCGTAGGAATTTTTTCGATAAGCCACTTTAAAAGCATGATTATCGGAACGCCTATCACCGTTAAAATCAGCCCGGTTGCGGCTATTTCGTTATATGCGCCCGGACCTTCGAGCGTTCGCTTGAATATCCAAAAACCTATCGTGTAAGTATCGTATTGCCCGTACGTGAACAATAATATCGGTCCACCGCAACCGAATATTCCGCAAATTTGCAAAATTATTACGGTCGACATCGTAGACCATACCAGCGGAATTATTATCTGCCAAAACTCGGTCCAAGTGTTTATTCCGTCTAATCTGCCCGACTCGATAACCTCTAACGGAACTCTGGCAAGCGCGCCGCCGAATAAAAGCATATTGCCCGCCCAACCTAAATATACGGTGTAAGCCAAAATCGTCCAAGTAGCATAGTCGGAATTGCCTAAAAAATCAGGAATCGGATCGACGCCTAAATTCGATAAAATCACGCCGATAGGACCTTCTGTCGATATAAATTCCTTAAACATTTGCGATATCGCAACGCCACTGACTATCCCCGGTAAATAAAATATTATTCTGAACGCCGCGGTTCCCTTTAACTTCCGATACATAAAATACGCTATCAAAAGTTGAAAAGGAATCATTATTAAGTCTTTTACGAAATATATAAACGTGTTTTTTACGCCGACCGAAATATCCGAAACTGACGTAAGACTTCGCCACGCGCTTTTTAAAGTTTCTAAACTATACTTGCCGGTCGGTAATTTGAAAGAAAGAAAAATGGAATCGATATTTACGTATAGCCAAAATACCAGCCAATGAATAATCGGGATAGTCAGCATTACCGTTAAAAATATCGTATTCCATGTTTTTACCGAAAGACTTTTTTTCTTGTTTTCGGTTGCACTCGAGTTTTCCATTTTTCGCGCCTCTTTTATCTTTTTATAAACGCCTTGTCTACGCTTATAAAAACTCTCATCATAATTACACCGTAATTATATCATCGGATATGTAAAAAATCAAGACCGTTTTTTTAGATGAATGTTTCGTTTTTTTAGATTTTTTATGCTAAACGGCGATTTTACGTGCGCTTTTTTTAGATTCGAGATGCAAAATTTTAGATTTTTAAAAATTAACCTGCTAAAAAAAAATTTGAAAACTTATTTCTTTTATACCTTGCGCGAATTTCTTAAAGCGCGATAGTATGCGGCGGCGTCCGTAAAGCCCGCCTCTATAGCCGCGTCCTCTACCCTTTTAGATTTGTCGTTCAACAGATTTTGCGCCTTGTTTAATCTTAATCCGTTTAAGTAAGTTCGAAATTTTACTCCGACCAACTTATTGAAAATATACGAAAAATACGCTTGAGAATATCCCATTTTTTTCGCGACCGCGCTCGCCGTTAAATTTTCGGTATAATGTTTTTGCAAATAATCGAGAATTTGCGTGAGCAAAAGCGGACTTTCGCCGTCGCCGAAAGCCGTGTAATAAGAAGTTATCACAGACATAATAAGGTTTATGTATCCGCTGTTTTTAAGACAATTTTCGGTGCCGTCCAATATCCATTCGTTTAGGATTTTTTTGATTTTTTCGTTTGCCTCAACGTTTTTTCCAAAGCACTGAACGCGTTTCGGACCGTAAAAATTATAATAATCCTCTAAATATTCGTCGTCGAAAACCAAAACGAGGCATTTGATTTTTTTAGGCGCGAATTTATAATAATGCACCTCAAATTTGTTTACCATAACCAAGTCGCCCGCTTTGGCTAAAAAAGTATTACCGTTAATTACGGCTTCGCACTCGCCTTCCAGCAAATAAAGCAACTCGAATCGCGAATGAAAATGCGGATAGTCCGCAAGTTCGTCGTCGCATTTCAAATAACAGTAATACTTTTTATCTTCGAAACGCTTTTCTAAAAAAGCGCTTTCTTTATTTACTTTTTCTTTGTTCATTCCTAGCAAAAAATTATTTTATCGTTTTGCGCAAATAATCGAGGGAGTCTTTTACCATTCTTTCACCTAGCTTAACGCTCGCTTCTTTCGCGCTTTGCGTAAACCAATGCTTAATATCGTCTATTCTATCTTTTTTTACGCAATCGGGATAGAGCGCGGAAAGTATCGAACATTCGTATTTGCCAGCATGATCGTAACCCGTGGCGTTTTGAACCGCCGTAGACATCGTGGGAATAACTTTTATCCAATTAAAGGGATTATTCGCCCCCTCTAGCTCGTTGTAATAGTCCGAATAACTTTCGCTACCCCACCAGCCCTCGCCTAGAGTTTCTTGCAAATACTCCATCGTGGCGCGCTTTGCCGCAGTGCGATAACAAAGCGTCATGGGCATTTCGCACTCTTGCTCGAATTGATGATGAATAACTACGTAAATGTTTTTATAGCCCGAATATAAAAGACTTTTGAATACGTAAAAAACGTAATCCTCGAAGGCGCGCTCGGGAACATGCACCGTCCCGCTCTTTTTGCCGCCGACCGCATAACTCGACGGGCTGTATGATATAGACGGCGCGATCATTAACTCTTTTTCTTCGGCGAGCCGCTTTATAAGACCTTCGGCTACGAGTGTGTCGCACCCGAAACTGCAGTGCGGTCCGTGATATTCGACAGTGCCGCCCGCTATCACCAAGGGAATGTTGTTCTTTTGAACGTATTCGACCTCGCGCGGAAAACTTTTATCTAAATACATACCTTACTCCTCGATTTTATTCGCAATATCCAAGCGTCGTGTAATACGCCAAATTGATTTGTCTGTTATCCAATCTGCCGTATTGAACTACGATTTTGCCGTTTGCGGCGAGCTTCATAGCGTATTGCTCGCACAGCGGAACGGCATAGCCGCACATGTCGTTTAAATTATTCATTCTGAAACATTTTACCGTTTTTGACTTAACCTGCCACTCGATGCCTTCGACGCACGGCTTGTCGGTAAAAAACAAAGTTACCGAAATTTTTACGTCGAAATCGTTATCGTTGACGATTATAACGCTTTCATGTCCCTTAAGCTCGCCCTCGCCCGCGGGCGGAAGTTCGCAATCGGGAATTATCCAAGTTTTTTTGCCTATAGTCATTTATTATTCCTCGTTGATAATTGTGTTTTTTAATTATACGTCTAACTCAATAATACCTTTTTTCAAGTAATCCGTATAAGATTCGCATCCGTTTTTCTTTACGGCTATACCCTTTTCCCAACGACAACCGAAAGTCGGTCCCGAAATAAAAGTATCTACTTGGAAAGTCATATTTTCTTCGAGCGGATAATCGCTAGTCGTTTCCATCCAAGGCGCTTCAACCTCTATCATCCCCGTGCCGTGGCAAGGTCCGTATACGTAATTTTTGGCGTAACCGTTATCGACGTACGCTTTGTAGAAGGCTTTCGCTACGTCGCTGGCAATAACTCCCGCCTTTATTTGTTCGCACGTCCAATCGTGCATCTTTTTACAAAATTCAACGAGTTCGCGGCGCTCGCCTTCTAGCTTACCCATAATAACCGGGAGCCCTATCGAAGGCGAATAACCGTCGATTTTTGCGGACAAATTGAGCTGAACTATATCGCCCTTTTTAATGGTTCTGTATCTCGAACGCGAAATGGCGTGACGAGTGGACTGTTCGGAAAAAACGTACATGGGCAAACCTTCGTATTCGGCACCGTTTTCGTAAATCACGCGCTGAGCTACGCCGACCATCTGTAGTTCGGTAACGCCCGGCTTAAGATTTTTTATAACTTCGTCGGTTGCAAGCTCGATAATCCTGAACCCTTCGCGTATGCAAGCAAGCTCGCTTTCGCTTTTTATCTTGCGAAGATTGACCATAATATCGTTGCATTTAACTATCTCGGCTTCGGGGAAAGCGTTTTTAAGCCCTTCGTAAACGGGAAGAGTACATTCTACGTAGCTACCAAGCCCGATTTTTAACTTTTTGCCGCTAACGCCGATAGCTTTAAAGGCTTCTTCGAAAGTGCTAGCCTTAAGCTCGGGATAAGCGGGATCCGCCGATTCGCGGAATTCTTTCAGCACGAAAACTTTTTCGATTTTTCCGAAATCTTTGCCGAATATCTCGGATTCGGGACCGACGAGCAAAGCCGCGTCGCCTTTTGCCGAGATTATAACGCCGGCACGCTCGAAAAGCGGCCAAAATCCCGAAAAATATCTCGCGTTGGCGTAATCGCTTTCGGTAGACATAACGAGCATCGCATCGAGTCCGCGCGCCGCTAATATAGCCGCCGCTTTTTTTATTCTTTCGCCGTATTCGTAATCGGGTATGCAAATTCTGCTCATTTTTTACTCCTTATCGCAAACGAAGCAGTGACTAACACACTCTTTTGTAAGCTGTTTTGCTCGGTTTGCTTTCGTTTTTTCTCGATTATATAACGAATAAACGGAATTGTCTATACGAAATCGTAAAAAATTTTTAATTTTTCGTAAATTTATTGACGATTTTAAATGATTGTGTTAAAATAAGCGTATGGATTTTAAACTTATAAAACTTAAAGAAGATTTTAGAATAGAGCAAGTTGCGAACGTGCATTTTTTCGAGTTTTCGAACGAATATTCGACCAAAGACGACAGTCATTTTTTTAACGAACTCGTTTTTTGCAAAAACGGCGAGCTTTTCGTGCGGTCGGATAATTACACCGGGAAACTTAAAGAAAATCAAATGATTATTCATATCGGCGGCGAAAAACACTCGTTTTATTGCGAAAAAAATACAAATCCCACAGTCGCGATAATCGGTTTTTGGTCGAGCGGAGAAAGCTTAGACTGTTTTTCGTTCTCTCCGACCGATTTAATCGAAAACGAAATAGGCGTTTTGTCCGAAATCATTAAGGAAGGCAGAAACGTTTTTGCTCCGCCCTACGATATTCCGACGAGCGAAATGCGCTTAAAAACCGACGAGGCGTTCGGCGCGGAACAGCTTTTGAAAATCTCGATAGAAAAACTGTTTTTGTTGCTTTTTAGAAGATGCGGCTTGAAAAAAGAAGGGGCTTCGCGCGGATTTGCTTTTAACGTGGACGAGGTTTTTACCTACGTTAAACAAAACTATAAAGAAAAAACCACAATCGACGAACTCGCGTTTATTTTCGGCACGAATCGCTCTACTTTATGTAAAGAATTCAAAGCGCATACGGGCGAAAGTTTGAACGATTGCTATGCAAGATTAAAAACGGAAGAAGCTAAAAAACTTCTCTTAAAAACAAATAAAAGCGTTAGTCAAATTTCAGACGAACTTAATTTTTCAAGCGTAAACTATTTTACCGCCTTTTTTAAACGAAGAGTAGGATTAACTCCGCACGAATATCGGAATAATAAATCGTGAAAAACATTTTAATAAAAAAACCGCTCGAGTTTTTTGCATTTTTTAGCAAAAACCGAACGGAATTTTTTTAGTTTTTAAATTACGCGTTTACGACGGCACCCTCTTTTTCAAGAAGTTTTCTGCCCATATAAACACCCATGACCGAAGCCATCATAAGTCCGCGCGTCCAACCGCTGGAATCGCCCAAGCAATAAAGATTTTTAACGCTCGTGTTAAGATTTTCGTCCATTTTTACGCGGTTCGAATAAAATTTAAGTTCGGGCGAAT
>CAYVKZ010000002.1:0-76224 GCA_964452295.1 uncultured Acidiphilium sp. | reverse complement strand
AAAGCCCGCCAAAGCATCGATAATCGACCTATAGGCGGACTTTTGTGGTTTTTTCTGTTCTAGATTATATTAAAGTTCGGCAAAGTATTTGATGGTTCTTACCATTTGGCTGGTGTAAGAGTTTTCGTTATCGTACCAAGCAACTACTTGAACTTGAGTTTCGTCGGTTTCGGGCATATACTTAACCATGGTCTGAGTAGCGTCGAACAACGAACCGTAGGTGATGCCGATAATGTCCGAAGAAACGAGTTGTTCTTCGGTATATCCGAACGAATCGCTAGCCGCTGCTTTCATAGCCGCGTTAACCGCATCTTTGGTAACGTTGCCTTTGCAAACCGCAACCAAAATAGTGGTAGATCCGGTAGGAACGGGAACACGTTGAGCAGAACCGATAAGCTTGCCGTTGAGTTCGGGAATAACCAATCCGATCGCTTTTGCCGCACCGGTAGAGTTAGGTACAATGTTAACGGCAGCAGCACGCGCTCTTCTGAGGTCACCCTTTCTATGAGGTCCGTCAAGAACCATTTGGTCGCCGGTGAAAGCGTGAACGGTCGTCATAATACCGCTCTTAATTTCGGCAAGTTTGTTAAGAGTGTTTGCCATAGGTGCCAAGCAGTTGGTGGTGCAAGACGCCGCGGAAATAACCTTGTCGTCCGCAGTAAGCGTTTTTTCGTTAACGCTGTATACGATGGTGGGAAGATCGTTACCCGCAGGCGCGGAAATAACTACCTTCTTAGCGCCGGCATCTAAGTGCGCGGACGCTTTTTCTTTAGAAGTGTAGAAACCGGTACATTCTAACACTACGTCTACTTCGTTAGCTACCCAAGGAATGTTTTTCGCTTCTTTTTCAGCGTAAATGTTGATCTTTTTGCCGTTTACGATTACTGCGCCCTTAGGTTCTCTTTCGCCTGCGCCTTCGTAAATTTCGTAAGATACGCCGTCGGCATATTTGTATCTGCCTTGAGCCGAATCGTATTTGAGAAGATGCGCGAGCATGTCTGCCCCGGTAAGGTCGTTTATCGCAACTACCTCGTAACCCTTCGCGTCAAACATTTGTCTGAACGCAAGACGACCTATACGACCAAAGCCGTTAATGCCTACTCTTACATTTGCCATTTTTTGTTCCTCCAAAAAAGTTTTTTGTTTTTTTATTATTTTTTTGTTTTTTGCTATCGGCGGTTTGTAATTTTCGCCTTTTGAGGGTATCCGTTGAAGAGCCGAACCGATTAAGCCTTAAACGTGTCTTTTTTGCCTTTTTCGGCAAATCTTTGCTTGTAGTATTTATATACAACTGCGCAAACCTTTGCCAAAATATTCTAAAAAATACACGCTTAAGGTGCTACGCATTTTAACAAAAGCAAAATTTAGAAAAATCAAGGCAAACGAACGCAGTCATACGAGCGTATTGCAAGTGAGTTTAACGATGATTTTGCAAATTTGGCTTTGTTAAAACTTAATGGGGTTCAATTCTTCAACGGATACTCCCTCAGTTTCCGCATTATATTATATACTTTTGAGCGCCGCAAGTCAAACTAATTTTAAGGTTTTGCGAAATATTAGCGCTTTGTTGACCTTTTTTGTTTGTTTTTTACATGCTTTTCATCGAGAGCGATGTTCTCTTTCTTGCTCGCGCCATATTTTTGTTTAGACGAAATCTTAACACCGACTACGCTTAGCTCGCTCAAGACGACCGATAATAAAAATGCTTGCTAAAAATGACGTGAGAACGGGAAAGACTGACAATCCCTCAGGCACTTTGTGCCAGCTCCCTTTACACAAGGGAGCCAACATTCGCTCAGGATGACGTGAGAGACATAGTTCAAGCGAGATCTTTCGACTACGAACCTTCGGTTCTCCGCTCAAGATGACGAATGAGCGGCGCCGCGCCCTTCGGGTTCGACTCACTACGTTCGCTCAGGATGACGGCGGAACAACCCTTCAGTCGCGCAAAAGAGCGCGACAGCTTCCCTTACACAGGGAAGCCAACGATCACTCGGGATGACGGTGTAAAAGTGCCGATAATCGACCTATAGGGGCACTTTTTACAATTTAGCGCCGTTTTACGGTTGCTTGCTTACAGGGAGAATCACTTTAAAAGTAGAGCCTTCGCCGAGCTTAGAGTAAACCTCGATTTTGCCGCCGATGAGCTTGATTATCTTATCTACTATAGAAAGTCCTAAGCCGTTACCCTCGCTTTTGTGCGAGCCGTCGCCTTGAAAATATCGCTCGAATACGCGGGCAAGCGTTTTTTCGTCCATTCCTATGCCGTAATCTTTTACGCTAAACAAAACGGACGAGCCTTCTTCTTTTAATTCCACGTCGACCACGCCGTTTTCGCCGCCGTATTTTACCGCATTAGAAATCAAATTTATCGCTACTTGCGAAAACAAATCGGCGTCCCAATAATAAAAAATTTTTTCCAGCTCTAAATTGAGCGTCACGTTCTTTTCTTTTACGGGTTTTGCAAGCATTATCGCCGCTTGCTCGACGCTTTCGTCCAGCCTGAAAAGCTTTTTATCGCAAATAACCGACTGCCCTTCGAGCTTACTTAAAAGCAAAGTGTTTTTCGCAAGGTTTAAAAGCCTCGCACTTTCTTGATAAATAATGCCCGCGTACTCGCGCCGCTCCTCTTCGGGAACGTTTTCCGCCATTAAAAGCTCGGCAAAACCGTTGATCGAAACAATCGGCGTTTTTAGCTCGTGCGAAAAATTCGAAACGAAATCGTTGCGCATGATTTTGTTGCTCTTTAGCTCGCGCGCCATAACATTGATGTCACGCGCGATTTGCCCAAATATCGCAGTATTTTTGTTCTCGGGAACGCTGACGTCGAAATTGCCGTTCGCTATCTCGCGCAGAGCTTTTTTGTATATTTCGTACGTTTCGGAAAGCTGTTTGGATAAAAACGCCGCTATCGCAATGCCTAAAATGCACGAGGCCCCGAACGCCGCCGCCAAATACGCCGTAAAACTCGCTTGCGGTATGATTATATGAAACTTCAATAGCAACGCAAACACGAAAAGCGTGAACGTTTGCGAAAAAAGTATGCTCGCAAACACCACTAAAATTATGCGCATCGCAAGCGATTTTTCTATCTTTTCAAACATTTTTTATGCCTCTATAACCCAAGCCGCGCACCGTGGCGACGTCAATCTCCGAAAAACACGCTATCTTGTTGCGTATCCGATTGATGTGAACTTTTACGGTGTCGGAATAAGTGTCGCTTTCGTAGCCCCAAAACTCGTCCATAAGCTGCGTTTTGGTAAAAATTCGTTCGGGATAAGAAAGTAATTTGAAAAGTATCAAAAATTCCTTTTTAGACAGTTGCGCCGTTACGCCCGACTCGTCGTAAACCGAAAGCTTTTCATAGTCGAGAGTGACGGTACCGACCGTAAGCTTCTTCTCTCGACGAAAATCCGCTCGCTTTATGAGCGCGTTTATCCTTAAAACAAGCTCCTCGTGATCGATGGGCTTAACCATATAGTCGTCCGCGCCGCAATTAAAACCCTCGCGCTTGTCGTCGATGCTTTCTTTTGCGGTGGCTAATATCACCGGAATACCGTTGCCGTCCGCCCGAATTTTTTCGACCAGCTCGAAGCCGCTCATCCCCGGCATCATGACATCGGCAACCATTACGTCCGGCTCGCCCGTCTTTAATAAGTCGAGCGCCTCTTTGCCGCTAGCAGCCGCTAAAACGTTGAATCCCGACTTTTTTAAACGTATGCTCATCAGTTTTAAAATGTTTTCTTCGTCTTCGACTACCAATACGTTGTACATATTCTGCCATTTCTCCTTTGCCCGCGTGACAATTTCGTCAAAATTTTTTGAGTTTTTTGACTCGTTTTAAGCAACTTAAACTAAATTTTAGCCGTTTCGATTTACTCTAATCCACGCGAACTGTTTTTGCTATTTTGTTTTTGTTTCATCCTTTTATATACATTCTAGCAAAGTAATAGTAAAAAAAACGTAAAATTACGACGTGAAATAAAATTTACGCGATATTTTGCGATATTTGTTCGACGTTTGCGCGAAGGTTTGCGCGATATTGCCTTACGTCAAAGCGTCATCAAGGCGATGCTTAAAAATTTTTTCAGATAAAATGCGGGATTTTTAACTTTTTAAAAAATCTTTGAAATTTTTTTAAAAGAGAAGATTATTTTACCGATTTTTAACTTTTCAAGCGCTATAATAAGGGCGTAAAGTGAGTTGAGGCGGAAAGCTTCGTCGCTTTAACCTAAAAATAGCCAACCCATCTCCTTCTTTTTTTTGCAAGCGTTAATAGCGCTTGCGGCGGGAAAACGGATACCTTCACCGTTTTCCCGTTTTTTTTTTGCGCTTTGATTTTTTGCTAAAATCGCAAAGCAGAAAAACAAACAGAAGTGCCCCTATAGGTCGATTATCGGCACTTTCGCAAAAATTTAAAACGCAAGCGGGCTTTAAAAACCCGCCGCCGTTTCAAAAAACTAAAAGCCCGAGAATTCGCCGATGAACTCGGCTTTTTTCATACATTCTAAATAGTCTTCGTATTTCCATTTGTCGCCGAGCGAGCACGCGTGATGATTTGCGCCGCCACCTAAAGCGGTTTTCCACTCGATTAAATAGAACGCGTGCGCCTTTTCACTAAGCGAAGAAACAACGACCGCCGCGTTTTTATCTATCGAAAGCGTTCCGCTAGTTACGACCTCGCCGCTCGACAAATCTTTAACGACGTAAGTTCCCTCGACTTTTTGCTGAGTATCGTTAACCGCAAAAAGGCTCATTTTTCCGTCTTTAGGCTCGTCAAGCATCATACAGAACGGACTTTGCGAGCGTTTTATATAATGAAACGCCAATTTTTTTACGCCATACCAATCGACGACCGCGTCGGAAATTTGTGGCCAACCGTCGATTATATTCCACCAAATAATGCCCGTTTTTTTCCATTTTTGCATGCGGAAGCGTTCGATAAAGAACTTGTCCGCCTCGGCTTGAGAAATTTGACTTTGCTTGCTAAACTCTGCGACGTCTTTCTTTCTCTCGGTAAAAATGCGTTCGACTTGCGAAACCATCAGCGGAATACGGTAAGCGTAAGGATTGCCCTCTTCGGAAGACGCCGTTTCCATGCCCGCCGCGTGCACGATCCAATCGTGATTTTCGCATTTTTTAGCAGTTCCGTACTGCGAAATGCTTTCTTGCGGAAGAAATTTTTTCAAACTTTCTGGCGAATTACAGCCGTGATAACCCGTTTCGGATGCGAAATGACAAATTCGACTTTGATAAAACTCGCCCTTGAAATAATCGCGCGGTCCCCACAAATGATCCTCGGCGGGAAGTCCGTTGCGATAAGCGAGCTCGTCGAGATAAGGAGAGCTCGGCAAATACGGACGCGTTGCGTCGTGATTGCGGAGTTCTTGCAAAATTACACCGCGAGTCAGCACGTTTTTGTTGGGATCGATAAAGCCAGCCGCGCCTTCGTCCTCGTGCGATTTTTCCCAATTGGAACAAACGAAAACGTCACATTCGTTATCGCCCGCCCAAAGCACTAAAGAAGGATGATTGCGATAAGCTATTGCCACGCGTTTTACCTCTTCGCGCGTTAAGCGGCAAAGTCTTTCGTCGTCGGGATAATGCCCGCATCCGAATGCGAAATCCTGCCATATCATAATTCCGTTTTCGTCGCAAAAATCGTAAACTTTTTGCGAAGGATAAATATTGCCGCCCCAACAGCGAATCATATTGCATCCGACTTCTTTAGTAAGTTCCAGCGCGCGCAAATCGTAATCTTTTTGACGAGAGGCAAAAGCATCGGTTGGCACGTAATTCGTACCCAAACAAAACACCTTTTGTCCGTTTATCAAAAAGCAGAATTCGCCGTTTTCGCCCGCGCAAGAGGTGCGAAGCAATTTCACGGTGCGCACGCCTATGCGATACTCGGTTTCGTCCTCGACCGAGCCGCCGCGTAAAAGCTTTATTTTTACCGTATATAAATTAGGTTCGCCGTAATTTTTGGGATACCAAAGCTTAGCCTCGGGCAACTCGATATCTACCCGCTGATTAGCGGAAAAACAACGCTGCGTTTTTCGAGCGCAAACTTGAAAACCTGAAAGTATTTCGATTTGCAAATAAAAATCCGAAATTTTGTCTTCGCTTGATAAAACTCTGAGCGCGGTTTTGAGCGTCGCGGTGCCGTTTACTATTTTTTCGGTATACGTAAAGGGATTTTCGATACGCGAGAGCGGGCGCTTTTCGATTTTAACGGGCTTCCAAATCCCGCAAGAAACGATGCGCGGCATTATATCCCAGCCAAACGAATACGGCGCTTTGCGAATTTCCAACGAGTCGCAGTTATAAGGCAAGCCGAAGCACATTGCCGGAAGGTCGAATTTGCGCGCGTAAACAGCCGTCGGTAAAATATGAACGAGTAGTTCGTGATTCCCGCTTTCAAGTCCGCGCAAAGAAAACTCATGCGAGTGAAGCATATTTTCGGTTTCGCCTATTTTTTTGCCGTCTAAAAATATTTCAGCAATCGTATCTATTCCCTCGAACACCAAAAAATCGTCTGAATCGTAGTTTTTGGAATAATTAAAGCAAGCGTAATAATAAACGTGCAAATTTTCGAGGTCTTGCGCAAGTAGCGCGTTCGTGCCGTAATAGAGGTCGGGTAAAAGTTTTTCGCGCATTAAATCGAGCTCTAAATGCCCCGGAACCTCCGCTTTTATACTTTTAAGTCGGGCTTTTACTTCTGCCGCCGTTTTGGGAGCGAACGCCTCGCTCTCCACGATTTTATTTTGCAAATACGCGAGATTCCACCCGCCTATGATTTCGGTTTTTACCATAATTTTTATACTCCTTTTATTTCATAATAACAAATTGTATTTTTTTGTTGTTTTGCCGAGGCTAAGCGGCTAACTTAAAATTAAAAAATCTGTTCTTCGAGCATAGCGCAAAGGCAGTGATAAACGGGCAAATGCAGTTCTTGCACCTTAAACGTTTCTGTTTCGGGCACGCGAAGAGCTACGTCCGAAATTTTAGAAAGCTCGCTTTCGCGCTCGCCGGTCATGCAAATAACGTTAAGCCCCATGGCTTTCGCGACTGTCGCCGCGAGCACGCAGTTTTTCGAATTACCCGAGGTAGAAATGCAAATTAACGCGTCGTTTTTATCTGCCAAGCCGTAAAGTTGCTGAGCAAACGCCGCAGTCGGTTCTTTATCGTTAGAAAAAGCAGTGGAAAGCGAAAGATGCGAAGTGAGCGAAATCGAAGGAATAGTTCCTTCCAACACATCGCGAAGCTCCTGTCCGTTTTCGCCGTAAGCGCCGAGAGCGGAATAAACGTCGTCTTTGATTTTGCGGCGTTTTTTAAAAGATTTCATTAGTTCGCCGACTATATGTTCGCTATCCGCCGCGCTGCCGCCGTTGCCGCAAACAAAAATCTTGCCGCCCTTTTGAGCCGCGCTAAAAAGCGTTTCGTACGCCGCGTTTATTTTCTCGCGCATATTTACAAGCGAGGGATATCTCGCGCATAATTCGTTTAAAATTTCTTGAGTTTGTTTTTGCATAATGGTTATCTCCGTTTAATCTTAGTTAATTAAAAATCGCCGATTGCAACCGACAACGCGGCAATATCGCCTACGCTTTCGCCAAGAGCGGCGGGGCAAATCCGAACCGCCGATAACGCGGCGGGCAAACATTCTTTTTTCATTTCGCGCTCGGCATGCGGAAGCAATAAATCGCCCGAACGCATAAACACTCCGCCTAAAACGATTTTTTCGGGGTTTAAAACGTCTACCAAAATAGAGAGCGTTTTACCCAGCATTTTTCCGCTTTTTTTGTATACGGCAAGGCAAAAACGATTGCCCTTTTTTGCATATTCCGCGATGGTTTTAGCCGAAACGTTTTGTTCGCCTACGCTAGAAACAAATTCACTGTAAGAACTTTGATAAACGCTTTTTTTCGCCAAAATATCGGCAAGCCGCTTAATACCCGAACCGCTGCAATAGCCCTCGCACGAGCCGTTTTTATAATAGCCGAGCGGCCCGCTTTTCGTGAGCCGCACATGCCCTATTTCGCCCGCGTTGTCGTTAGCGCCGACTTGCAATCGCCCGCCCATGATAAGTCCGCCTCCGAACCCCGTTCCGAAGGTCAAAAATATCATATCGTCAGAGCCCTTGCCCTCTCCGTACTTCCACTCCGCGACGGCGCAAGCGTTAGCGTCGTTTTGAAGGCGCACCGGCACTCCGAATCTCTCGTTAAAAAAGCGAACTATTTCGATATTATCCCAAAGAGGAAGACTTGGCGGAGCTTGTATTATTCCTCGTCTACTATCCAACGGACCGCCGCAACTTATGCCTATCGCTTGCACTTCGTGCTCTTTTTTTACGTTCTCGATAAAACGCGAAAAACGCTCGAGCACTTCGGCGGGCGTAAGATTAGCCGTTAAAAACATTTCTTTTTTTAAAACGACGGGCATAAAATCGCCGTCGACTTTTCCGAGACAAGCGGCGCATTTCGTTCCGCCTATATCCAAGCCTACGTAATAAGGCATTTTTTTATTTCTCCGATTATTTTTCAAACTTTACTAACACATTATACCACACAAAAAAATGATTGTCTACAATTTATAATCGTTTTTAAAGCGATAAAATTTTTTCGACAAAAAAAAAGAGCAAAAAAACACTCGCCTTACTCGGAGAACAATTAAAACAATATCAAAGCAAAATAAAAACGCGATTAAGCCGACCGAAGTTTGCTTTCACCGCGTTTTTATTGGTTTTTAATTTTTATTCTATACCCTTGAAGGGATTGTAGGCAAAAATAAAAAATATCATAAACAACCCCGCAAGCCCGACCGCGCAATATATAA
Source organism: uncultured Acidiphilium sp. (assembly GCA_964452295.1). Taxonomy (GTDB): domain Bacteria; phylum Bacillota; class Clostridia; order Christensenellales; family Borkfalkiaceae; genus HGM11416. Next base: position 67,389 of record CAYVKZ010000002.1, on the reverse strand, counting down.
TGCGCGAAAATACGCTTAACGAGCCGAATATTAAGGCTACTAAATCCACCGCGAATATCCCGACGCCTAACCAAACGAGCGCTCCGACTATTACCAAAACGAATGCTATTATACTTGTAATCTTCATAAAAAACTCCCTTAGCAGAACTTGCTTTGAAAATAGTTTTTGCCCTTTTAAAAATTTTATGCGTTTTTGCGAAGAGTTTTTTAGCTTTGCCACTCGTTCGAAGATTTTATCTTTAGCTTCAAAAACACACGAAAAAAATCCGCGAACTAGGCGATAATCGACCTATAGGCGGACTTTTTACGTTTTTAACGTTTTTTACTTTTCAAAATAACGATATTAAAAGCGACTTAAAATTCGGTTTTGTTTTGCGACATTAAACTCCGCAAACGGTGTTGTAAGATATGATTTCGTTGTACATGCTATAAGTTATATATTCGTCGCTCGTTTCGGTTAAGAGCGGTTTTTCGAGCTGATCGACGCAATCGATTTCGCCGTCGACGTAACTTTTAAGCTTGCGCGCGCAGGAATTTAAACGCATCACAAGTCCGCCAAGGCGCGCCGATTGAACTTCAAAGCCGAAATCTTTATTTTCTTTATGCCATAAATCTTCGAAACAATCGTGGAAAGCGACTACGCGCTCTGCCGCCTTGGGATAATCTTCGGTTGCCAAACGCAGAAGTTCGGCTTTATCCCCTTTAGCGTAAGCCAAGCGAGTACGCACGCCTAAGTCGTATTTTATTTCGAGTGCGCGGCAAAGTTTTGCAAGATTTTCAAACAAATAGGAGTATTCTCCGCTGACTTTCGCTTGATTTTCGAGCAACTCCGCGTAGCCTTTATAGTCGATTTTTCCTATGTTTTGCAAAGCTCGATCCGACTTTCCGACGAAAGGATCGGCGTATAAAAGCGCTTTAGATAAGGGTTCTTGTAAACCGCCATCCGTGCCTGCCTTGCGATAATTTGGGTAATCGAGCAGCATAAAATCGTCGAAAGCGATGCCGATAAGGTCTTTAAAGCCCGACTTGATTTTTTCCATATCCGAAATGCCGTTAAGCGTTTCCGAAATAGCGTAAAGCGAGGGCAAAAGCGCATAAAACGAACAATCTTTGCCGTTATCCCCCCACATAGTTATAATCACGTTTTCGATTTTGTTTTCGATAACGCTTTGCATCGCGGGGAACATGCTTCGCATAGAAAAACTATTCATCGGCGCAAATCCGTTCCACGACCACGCGCCGCCCGCAAACCATACTTCGCGCCCGAAAGTTTTATGCGCGGCGAGCATTCTGTCGTAAGACTCTTTTTCTACATGATAATAATCCCAATAAGCCAAAGCCAAGCCCTCGGGCATAAATTTTTTAACTTCGTCCGCCGCACTCACGCCGTAAGCATAATAATCGCCGCCGGTCGCCAAACGGAAGAACATATCGCTCCACATAACGGTAGTAAATCCGTGTTTTTTAGCGATTTCGCACACCTTATTGAGGTGGCGAAGCAAAAGATCCGTACGATCGGCAAAGCCGTGTTCGTCTAAATATCTGCCTAAGCCGACCATGTGCGCTTCGTCCATCCCGATATTAACGATTCGCGAACTGAACGCCTCTTCTAATGTGGCAAAAATGTTATCGAGCAACTCGTAAGTGCGGTCGTCGTCGATTAAAAGAATGTCGTTGCAATCGACAATTTTTTTATATTCGCCCAGCCGAACGAGATTGGTAAAATGCGCCAAAGTCTGAATACACGGAATAAGCTCGGTTCCGATAGAGCGCAAATATGCGTCCATATCCTTAATTTCTTCTATCGAATACGCACCGCGCATATAGCCGAAAAGCGGCTCGTTTTTAACTTCGTACGTATCCTCCGTGTAAAGCATCACGGTGTTGTATCCCATTTTTTTAATGAGCGAGGCAAACTTTTTAACTTGCTCGGGGCGCATAACCGCGTTGCGCGAGCAGTCCAACATAACGCCCAAGCGTTTAACGTTTTTATTCATCTTTTTCTCCTAAAAAACATCCTTTAAATAAATTTTGTGTTAAATTTTTATTTCAAAAGTGCCCCTATAAGCCCGTTATCGGCACTTTCGCATTTTTTAAAGTTTTATATCCGATTGCGTTTTCAGCTTTGCGAAAAACAATTAGATTTAAAAAAGCCCCGTGATTTTTCCGTTTTCGTCGACGTCTATTTTTTCTGCGGCGGGATTTTTAGGAAGCCCGGGCATAGTTAAAATATCTCCCGTTAAAACGACTATAAAGCCCGCGCCCGCCGAAACTTTAACGTTTCTTACGGTAACGGTAAATCCTTCGGGTGCGCCTAAAAGCGCGGGGTTATCCGAAAAACTGTATTGCGTTTTGGCAATGCAGACGGGCAAGCCGCCGAAACCGTTGTTTTTAAGCTCTTCTATCTGAGTTTTCGCCGCGGGAGTAAAACTTACGCCGTCGCCGCGATAAACTTTTTTTACAACCGCCTCGATTTTTTGTTCTATAGAAAGCTCGTCGCTATAGGCAAAGGTAAAATCTCCTTTTTCTTGCTCGCAAAGGCGAACGACTTCTTTCGCGAGAGCCTCGCCGCCCTTGCCCCCTTCTGCCCAAACGGTAGACAAAACGACGTTAACGCCCAACTTTTTGCATTCGTCGATAACGAGAGCGATTTCCGCGTCCGTATCCGTCGGAAAGCGATTAACCGCCGCGACGCAAGGCAGTTTATATACGTTTTTAATATTGTCGATATGTCGCAAAAGGTTGGGAATTCCCTTTTTAAGCGCGACTAAATCTTCGCTAGAAAGTTCGGTTTTTGCAAGTCCGCCGTGCATTTTTAGCGCGCGAACCGTAGCGACGACCACCACCGCCGAAGGAGTAAGCCCCGCGGCTCGGCATTTTACGTCCAAGAACTTTTCAGCCCCCAAGTCTGCGCCGAACCCCGCCTCGGTTATAATAAAATCCGCCGTTTTAAGCGCGGTTTTAGTAGCTAAAACCGAATTGCAACCGTGCGCGATATTAGCGAACGGACCGCCGTGCACGAACGCGGGAGTGCCTTCTAAGGTCTGCACCAAATTAGGCTTTAACGCGTCTTTTAAAAGAGCTGTCATAGCGCCCGCCGCCTTTAAATCGCCCGCTGTTACGGGTTTGCCGATACGATTATAAGCGACGACCATACGCGAAAGTCTGTTTTTTAAGTCCGAAACGGAAGCGGCAAGACACAAAATCGCCATAACCTCCGACGCGACGGTTATATCGAAGCCGTCTTCGCGAGGGACGCCGTTTTTCTCGCCGCCCAAGCCGTCGACGATATAACGAAGTTGACGGTCGTTCATATCCACGCAGCGTTTAAGAGTTATTTTTTTAACGTCGATATCGAGCGCGTTACCTTGCTGAATATGATTATCGAGCATAGCGGCAAGCAAGTTATTCGCCGCGCCGATCGCGTGAAAATCGCCCGTAAAATGCAGATTTATATCTTCCATAGGCACGACTTGAGCATATCCGCCGCCCGCCGCGCCGCCTTTTATTCCGAAAACCGGACCCAAAGAAGGCTCGCGTAGAGCGACGCAAACGTTTTTGCCTATGCGTTTAAGTCCGTCGGCTAAGCCTATGGTGGTGGTAGTTTTACCCTCGCCCGCAGGCGTGGGAGTAATAGCCGTTACCAAAACCAGCTTGCCGTCGGGACGAGCCGCTCTGTCTTGCAAATAAGAAAGGTCTATTTTTGCCTTGTATGAGCCGTAAGGCTCCACGTATTTTTGATCTATTCCCGCGCTCGCGGCAATATCAGAAATGCGTTTAAGCTCGCATTCTTGAGCGATTTGTATATCCGTTTTCATTTTATTACGCTCCCTTAATCGTTTTTTAAAGTATAACATAAATTTGCAAACGCTGTCAACGTTTTAAAGGCTCTCATTTCGCCCGAAAAACCAAAATGCCGTTGTTTTACGCTTGTCCGTCTTAATTTGCAAATTCATAGTCGGATTTTGCTTGCGGATTTTTTTCCCGTATGCTAAAATATACTAAGCGATAAAAAGATATTCATCGCTCTAAACTAAAAAATTTTAAGGATAAAACTATGATTAAAACCGAAGATTTACGAGTAAGAGATCCGTTCGTGCTGGTTTGCGGCGACACTTATTATTTGTATAAAGCCAAAGGCAACGATTGCGATGAGATAATCGTGCATAAAAGCCGCGACCTAAAAACGTGGGACGACGGCACCGTGGTGTATACTCTTTCAAAAGATTCTTGGGGAGTTAAAGACCTATGGGCGCCCGAAGTGCATTTTTATAACGGCAAATACTATATGTTTTTATCGCTTTTAGGCAGAAACGGCTTGCGCGGAACGGAAATTTCGGTTTGCGATACGCCGAGCGGCACGTTCACGCCCATAACGAACGAACCCGCCACCCCCAAAAACAAAAGTTGCATAGACGGCACCCTGTATTTGGAAAACGGCGAGCCTTATATCGTTTATTCTTCAGACTGGCCGCACAACTACGACGAAAAAACAGGTTGCTACGTGGGCGAAATTTGGGCTACTCGTTTAAGCCGCGATTTAAAGCGCGAAGTCGGCGAGCCCTTCAGACTGTTTAAATCGACCGAAGCCACCGCCGCGCCTATCCCGAGCGAAGAAGAATACGATGGTAAAACCATTCGCAGATACGGTTCGGACGCGCCTTTTGTACAAACGCTTAGCGACGGACGGCTGTATTTGACTTGGTCGCCCATCCCCGGCGGAAATTACATAGTAGCCGCCGCCGTTTCGAAAAGCAAAAGCATCGAAGGCGAGTGGGAACACTTGAGCGAGCCGCTTTTTGCAAGCAACGGCGGACACGCCATGTTTTTTACCGATTTAGAGGGAAACAGAAAAATTTGTCTGCACTGCCCCGAACGCTGGTTTAGCGAACGCGCAAACTTTTTTAACGTTAAAGAAGAAAACGGCAAATTGAAGATAGTTCGCTAAGCAAAAAAATAAATTTTTTTGTTTTTGTTCGCGCGCTATCAATTGATATTTTAAATTCGCTGTGCTATAATAATCGTCGATAAAAATTTAACATCCTACGGAGGAGAAAAATGGCAAAGATAGGCTTCGATAACGACAAGTATTTAAAAATGCAGTCCGAGCGCATAAAAGAGCGCATTTCGCACTTTGGCAAGCTTTATATGGAGTTTGGCGGTAAACTTTTCGACGATTTCCACGCCTCGCGCGTGTTGCCCGGATTTATGCCGGACAGTAAGCTTAAAATGCTTCTTTCGCTTAAAGACGAAGCCGAACTTTTGGTGGTGATAAACGCCAACGACATTATCTCGAACAAAGTACGTAGCGATTTGGGTATTTCCTACGACCAAGACGTTTTGCGCCTTATCGACGCATTCCGCTCGGTTGACCTTTTCGTGGGGAGCGTGGTCGTAACACAGTATTCCCCTTGCCCCGACGTAGATTCGTTTATGTCGAGGCTCGAATCGCTGGGGATAAGCGTTTATAAGCACTACACCATAAAGGGCTATCCTTCGGACGTGGAATATATAGTAAGCGACGAGGGCTTCGGCAAAAACGACTACGTTAAGACCGAACGCAAACTCGTAATAGTAACAGCACCGGGACCTGGTAGCGGAAAAATGGCTACTTGTTTAAGCCAACTTTATCATGAAAACAAGCGCGGCATCAAAGCGGGCTACGCTAAGTTCGAAACCTTCCCGATATGGAATTTGCCCTTAAAACACCCCGTTAACATCGCGTACGAGGCGGCGACCGCCGACCTTAACGACGTCAATATGATAGACCCTTTCCACTTGGAAGCCTATCAAACCCTAGCGGTAAATTACAATCGCGACGTTGAAATTTTTCCCGTTTTAAGCGCGACGTTTAACAAAATTTGGGGAGAATGCCCTTATAAATCGCCGACGGATATGGGCGTTAATATGGCGGGCTATTGCATTTTCGATAACGACGCCGTAGTAAGCGCTTCGGAGCAAGAAATTATCAGAAGATATTACTCCGCAAAATGCAGACACCTTCAGAACGGCGAGGACAACGAAAACGAAATTTACAAAATCGAGCTTTTGTTAAAGCAAGCGAACATAACCGTGGATAAACGCCCAGTTATTAAAGCCGCTTTAGAAAAAGCCGAAAGCACCGAGCACCCCGCTACCGCGATAGAACTGCCGGACGGCAGAATAATTACGGGCAAAACGTCTTCGCTTTTAGGCTCTTCCGCCGCGATGCTTTTAAACGCGCTTAAAGCCTTGGGGAATATTCCCGACGACGAACCGCTGATTTCGCCTTCGATTATCGAACCCGTTCAACATTTAAAAATAGACCATTTAGGCAATTCGAATCCAAGACTTCACACCGACGAGGTTTTAGTCGCGCTTTCGATTTGCGCGGTAAGCTCGCCCGTTGCCGAGCACGCAATGGAACAGTTAGACAAACTGAAAGGATGCGAAATGCACAGCACCGTACTGCTTGCAAACGTAGACTACACGACCTTAAAACGCTTAGGAATTCGCATTACTTGCGAACCTCGCTATCAAACCAAAAAGCTTTATCACGCTAAATAGAAATTAAAAAATACAAATTAAAACATATAAGCAGAATCTAAAACAAACTAAAAACGCAACAAAAAACCCGCCGAAGTAGCCGTTAATCGACCTATAGGCGGGTTTTTGCTATTACCGTAGGATTATCCGACTTCGGTTATTTGTTTGGCGGTATCGGATATATCGGAAGTATCGCCGACGGATTTTAAAGCGGAAAAGCGCTTTTCTTCTTCGTAACGAGCGCGGCACTCGCGATAATTAGCGGCAAGTTCGAACAAATAACGTTGCTTTTGCTGAAAACTAAGATTTTTCATATAATTTTCGTCGCAAAGCCTGCCCAAAATATCGCTTACGTCGCCATACGTATCCAAAATATATTCGACCTTTTTATAAAATTCGGAACTTACGATTTCGGTACCGAGAACGCGTTCGACCACGCGCGCCTTGTAATAATTTATTACGTTAGAGCAAGCTATACCCTCGTTTTCGGCGGCAGTTACGTTTGTGGCAACCGTCGTTTTGTAATCTTCCCAAAAGCCGCTTTTTAAGCGAGTTTTTGCCATTTTTGCTAAACTTTTTATATCTTTTTTATTGTTTTTAGCCATTTTATTACCTTTTAATCTGCGATTTTTATTGTTTTCGACCGAAAAATGCAATTTTCGACAAAAAAACACCCGACAAGCTTTTGACTTATCGGGTGTAAAAAATTAACCTTTTATGCTTCTTTTTCTTGCGGCCTCGGCTTTCTTTTTACGCCTTACCGAAGGTTTTTCGTAATGTTCTTTACGGCGCATATCGCCGATTATTCCATCGCGCGAGCATTTTCTTTTAAAACGACGAAGCGCATTATCTAAAGATTCGTTTTCTCCAACTCTTATCGTAGACATTTTTCAACCCTCCCCTGCCCTAACGGCTCAAACTTCATTCAATCGCTAAGATTATATCAAATGAACCTTTTTAAGTCAACTGTTTTTAACAAGTTTTTGCAATATTAGGTCAAAAGCGACAAAAAAACGACGAATCGAGCGAATTTAGGCGGGTTGCCAGCCCATTTTTTGCCCGCTTAAGATGTGAATGTGAAGGTGCGGAACGCTTTGTCCCGCGTCGTCGCCTTGATTTATTACGAGACGATAACCGTCTTCTAGCTGCAAAATTTCGCTAAGCTTGGGAATTTCGCTTAAAATTCTGCCGAGCATAGCGCCGTCTTGCTCGCTCATTTCGGCAAGATATTTAAAATGCTTTTTGGGTATAGCCAAAAAATGATTTTTTGCCTTAGGTTCGATATCGCGAATTATTATAAAATCGGAGTTTTCGAAAACTTTATCGACGGGGATTTCTCCGTTGGCGAATTTGCAAAATAAACAACTATCCATTATCTTTTTTCCTCACTAAAATTTATTTTTTGAATTTTCTCCGCGCTTTTTCATGCTTTTTACGTTTTTTTGAGTTTTTAAAGCTTTTCGCGCTTTTCGCGCTTTAAAATTTTTATAGGTTTGCCGTTTTTTTCTTAAATTTCTAAGGGAGTTGCCAAAGCGCCTTCTTTAAATGCGCCCGAAACCCGCACGGAATATGCGCCAAAGTGCTCGCCTTCGACGTATAATCGCAAATAATTTTCGCCGTAGCCGACGGTATATCCGTCTTCGACTTCTTCGGCGACGAATTGCAGAATTTTGCCCTCGTTATTTTTTATAAACGCGCTTTTCAGCTCGGATTTTAACTCAAGCATTTTATTCAGTCTCGCTTTTTTTACGTCGTCCGAAATCGGTTTTAATTTTGCCCCGACCGTGCCCTTGCGCACGCTGTAAGGAAAGCAGTGAATATCCGAAAACCCTATTTTTTTACAAAATTCGTAACTTTCGATAAAATTTTCGTCTGTTTCGGTCGAATATCCCGCGATAACGTCGGTAGTTATCGCCGCGTCGGGGTAAAATTTGCGAATGAGCGCGACTTTTTCGGCATACTGCTCGGCGGTGTAATGCCTGTTCATGCTCTTTAAAACGGCGTTCGAGCCGGATTGCAACGACAAATGAAAATGCGGCGCGAAATTTTTAAGCGATTTAGAGGCGTTTAAAAACTTTTCGGTTATAACGCCTACCTCGAGCGAGCCTATGCGAATTCGGCAATCTATATCGGACAAATAAAGCAAAAGGTCGGCTAAATCGGCGCCGTTATAATTATAATCCGAAACGTTTATGCCGGTAATTACGACCTCTAATGGCGAAAGCGCAATAATTTCCTCGCGGATTTTATCCATGGCGCGCGAACGCGACCTTCCGCGCAAATAGGGAATTATGCAATATGAGCAAAAATTATCGCAACCGTCTTGAATTTTTACGTATTCGCGCGTTTTAAAAGTTTTGCAAGGCAAATATGTTTCGAAATATTGCAAACCGCCCGATATATCCGCGCCGCCTATATCCAAAAGGTCGAAAAGCCGCTCTTTGTTTTTTGCGCCGACTATCAAAAAAACGCCTTTTTCTTTAAAAGAATCGGGGTGATTTTGCGCCGCGCATCCGCAAACGACTATTTTTGCCTCCGAATTATATTTGCGCGCGCGAGCTATCGCCTGACGCGATTTTTTTTCTGCCTCGGCAGTCACCGCGCAGGTGTTTATCACGTATAAATCGGCGTTTTGCCATTCGCTGAAAACTTCGTAGCCACGCTCTTTCAGCCCTTGCATTATAGACGCGCTCTCGCACGAGTTGACTTTGCAACCGAGTGTAAAAACTACCGCTTTCATAGCGTTTTTTCCTTTGCGCTTTGCATAACGACAGCCAGCCACTCGCCTTTTTCGCGCTGTTCTAAGAGCTTAAATCCCGCCGCCTCGAAGGCGTTTATGACGAGAGAAAGTCTGTCTTTGATGATTCCGCTCATTATTAAAACGCCGCCCTTTTTGAGCTTTTGATTTATATCCGCGGTGAGCCGAACCAAAATTTCCGCCGTTATGTTGGCGACAGCCACCCCGCATAAGCCGTTAACGCCGTCGGTTAAATCGGAGCGAAGAACCTCGCATTTATCGGCTACGCCGTTGATTTCGGCGTTATGCTTTGCCGAAAGCACCGAAACGGGGTCTATATCCGTCATAATCGCGCGCGCAAACCCGAGCTTAACGCCCGCAATGCCGAGTATTCCGCTACCGGTGCCGATATCGATTAAATTTTCGCCGAGGCTTGCGTATTTTTCGAGATATTCTATACACATAGAGGTCGTTTCGTGCTCGCCGGTGCCGAACGCCGCGTTGCCGTCGATGTAAACGACTTCTTCGCCCTCGTTCTTATCGTATTTTATCCATTTCGGACAGACGGTAATTTTGCCGTAATTTATCGGGCGAAAATGTTTTTTCCAAACGGCAATCCAGTCGTCGCCCTCGACCTCGCGCGAAGTAACCTCTAACGTACCCACGAAAATATTACCTTCCGCGTTCTTTTTGAGCATACTTAAATCAAAATTTAAAGAGGCGGCAACGCGCGCGCTTTCGCCGAGTTCGACGTAAGCCTTCACGAAGGCGCATTTGTCGCTTTGTTTTTCGAGCTCTTCGTCGATATAGTCAAAAGTAGCGCGGCGGTTTTCGATTAGCTCGATTACGTCGCGTTTGTCGCACACGGCAACGCCGTAAGTCGTATATTGCCATAAAATATCCGCCACCAACTCTTGAGCTTCGGACGAGGTAACTATCGTGAATTCGGTAAACTTCATTTGCGTTTTACTTCCGTTTTTTACTTTGTTGATTTTTTATTTTTTTGCGTATTAGCGTTTTTGCGTTTTTTTCGTTTTTTATAGTGCGAAAAATTTAAAAAGTTGGGCTATAAGCCCGTTATCGGCACTTTCGGATTTTTAGCGCAGTCTATTTTTCTCGTTTAATGTCGCTCATGACGGCTATGCAGCGGCGCATAAATTTGGCAGCCCAAACGGTTACGGTTTCGAGCGGGACGTTGCCTTTTTCGTTAAAATATCTATAATAAATTTCGAATAATCCGCTGATTAAAAACGAAAACATGTATGGAACTACGGGATTTTCGTCGCCGCGCTCGGCTAAATAAACGGCGTAAAGCCTATCGCAAAGCGAATCTTTGAGCTTACGCAAAAAGCCCGTCGGCGACTCCGTAAAAACGAGATACTCCATATAGTGACGATTGCCGGATAAGGCGTCTGCGATTTCTTTAAGCAAAGGATACGGATCTTTGCGAAACTGTGCGTAAGTATATTTAGAAAGAATTCGCTCGCATGAAAAAAGCACGTCGTCGTTTAAATCGTCGAAAATATTTTCCACGCCCGAATAATGAGTATAAAACGAGTTGCGATTTATTCCCGCAAGCTCGGTTAGTTCTTTAACGGTTATTTCGCCGTAAGGCTTGGTTTTTAAAAGCTTTAAAAGCGCGATTTTTATAGCGCTTCGAGTGCGCTTACTGCGCTTGTCTTGTTTAAATTCGCTCATTTTTTCACCAATCATAGATTAACACAAGTTAAGCCAAAAATCAAGGATAAAGCGCGCCTCGGCGACGTTTTTATTCGATTTTTTATTTTTTCACCTTTAAAAAATCGTTTTCTTCATTAAAAAACGCCGAAATAGAAATTCGACGCTTTTTGCAAATTGTTTTGTAGGCGGCTTTTTATAATACTCTGGATAAAAATTCGCGAGTACGCGCGTTTTCGGGCGATACGAAAATCTTTTGAGGCGCGCCTTCTTCCGCGATATATCCGTCGTCCATAAACACGACGTGCGACGCTATGTCGCGCGCGAAGCCCATTTCGTGCGTGACGACGACCATCGTTAAACCCGAAGCCGCCAAATCCGTCATTACCTTTAAAACCTCGCCGACCATTTCGGGGTCTAATGCGGAAGTCGGCTCGTCGAATAAAAGCACTTCGGGTTCCATGCATAGCGCGCGGGCGATTGCAACGCGTTGTTTTTGTCCGCCCGAAAGCTGGCGCGGACGTGCGTTTACGTAAGCTTCCATTCCTACGAGCTGCAAATATTTCATAGCGCGGGCGTTGCTCTCTTCCGCTCTTAGCTTTAACACTTTGCGCGGACCTATCGTGCAGTTTTTAAGCACGTTCATATTTTCGAACAGATTGAACGACTGAAAAACCATTCCCACTTTTTGACGATATTCCGCGGGATTTTTAGCGAGCAAAACGTTTTCGCCCTTAAAAAGTATTTCGCCCGAGGTAGGGGTTTCGAACAAATTTATGCAACGCAAAAGCGTAGATTTTCCGCTACCCGACGAGCCGATTATGCAAGTTACGTCGCCGCGGCTAACCGAAAAATTTATATCCTTTAAGACCTCGTGCTCGCCGAAGGTTTTTTGAAGATGGTTAATTTCTATAACTTTATCAGCCATTGTTATCCCCTCCGACCGTTTTAGTGCGAGCGTAAGAATCCGCGTCCATATTTTGCGAGCCCATAACGACGTAATCCTTTTTGCCGTCGAGCTTCTTTTCGATAAAGCGGAGCAAGCGCGAAATCGAGAAAGTAAGAATAAAATAAATAACGCATATTACGAAATATGTTTGAAAGTATTGAAAATTGAATTTCGTAATATCTTTGGCGTATTTATACAATTCGGCAACGCCTATTACGTTAAGAACGGAAGTATCTTTAATATTGATGATGAATTCGTTGGTTACGCTGGGGAGAATGTTTCTGAGCGCTTGCGGGATTACCACGTGGAGCATGGTTTGCGCGTGCGTCATACCTATCGCGTTTGCGCCCTCGAACTGACCTTTGTCTATCGAAATTATGCCTCCGCGAACGATTTCCGCCATATACGCGCCCGTGTTTATCGAAACGATTATTATACCCGACGGAATAAGCGGCAAAGTGCTTCCGCCGCTTGCGAAAGCGAATCCCCAATATATAACCATCGCCTGAACCATCATAGGCGTTCCGCGAAAGACTTCTATATAAGCGGAAAGCAAAAAGTCCGCTATTTTTTTTAGCACCGCAAGAAATTTGTTTTTAGGGTTAGGCGTAGTGCGGAAAACACCGATTAATAGCCCGATTAAAAGCCCGACGAGCGTTCCGACCAAAGCGAGAAGCAAAGTGTTGCCCACGCCCCTTAGCAAAAATCGATAATTGGTGGTTATTATTGACCAAACGTCTTTAAAAAAAGTCATTTTTATCCTAAAATTTATCCTAAAAAATTACAATCGGTTTAATTAGTTCTTTTTGTAAATTACAACGAGATTGGAAGAATAATAAATATCGGTAAAATCGATTTCAGCCAATCTTTCGGCAGTGGGCGACATTCCTGCAATAATCAAATCGTAAACGCCGCTTTGCACGCCGGGAATTAAGCTATCCCATACGATTGCGTAAATTTCCAACTCTAAACCGAGCGAATTCGCGATATATTTAGCGATTTGCACGTCGTATCCGTTAGCGAACATACCCTCGCTTCCCTCGCTCGAAATGGGAACCGCGCCGTTTTTAGAGTCCGTTTGAGTCCAGTTGAAGGGTGCGTAAGCGCATTCCATGGCAACCTTTAACTTGCCGTTCGTTTGCGCAGGCGCGGAAGAAGAAACGGCAAAACTTTCGATACTTTGACCGGCGTTGGCTAAAACGCATTGTTCCATAAGCGTTTTTCTGCTTTCTGAAGAAACGCCCTCGAGAACGGGATTGATTTTAGAAGCCCAGTCGCTACCCTTTTTGCAACCGATTGCTATTGCGGTATCGGCGTCGGTAGCGGTAAATCCCGTATCGTTATTAACTAAATGAACGTAATCGAGGTTGCTGTTTTTGTTGCAAACGGTAAGCGCGGTAGGTTCTTCCGCGATATAGCCGTCTATAGCGCCCGAAGTGAGCGCGACGTACATCGAATCGAAATCTTCGTAAACTTGACCTTTTACGTCTTGTATTTGAAGCCTTGCGTCTTCGTGGAAAGTGCCGGACTGAGCGGCGATTTTCGCGCCTTTTAAGTCGGCAAGAGTTTTTGCGCCGCTTAAATCGGTTTTTTCGTTATTGCAAGCGGAAAATACCGAAGCCGAAAGAGCAAGCACCAGCGCTAAGCCTAAAGTGCCTAAAAGTTTAAACGTTTTTTTCATTTTTTTATCTCCTAAAAAATTACTTTATTAATTGCTTATAAAACGATGAATCTACAAAAAAAACCGCACGGCGCGAAGCCATGCGGATAACTTACTTAATAATCGTAAAACGAACGCGAAAAACGCGTGAATAACGATTATGTTTTAATAGCGCTCCGCAGGATCCCCCGCGACAGTCTGCAACGTGTTCCCTTGCAGTCCAACCGCAAACCTTTCGGACAAGCGTTCACGGTTTCGGCAAAACTTCCTTTCGACTGCGACGTTCATTCCGTTACCGCCGCGCTAATAATAAGCTTTGCGCCTCTATCGATATTTCGTTGTATGCAAGTATTTTAGCAATAGGCGCGAGTTATGTCAACTGTTTTCGCGCCGTTTTCGAATTTTTTCGTTTTTTTGTTTTTTTATTTTTTTGCCGAATTTATTTTAAAACGAAAATTTAAGCGTGAAGTTCAGGATTTGCTTCTTCTTCGTCGAGCTTAGGAGGAGAGGCGTCCTTTTTATAAAAGAACACGCAAGGCACCGTGAGGATAACCAAAAGCCCGAAAAACACGGCAAAATCCAACAAACTTGCGACGCTTCCGCTGAAAATAAGCTGATAAAGCCCCGTTCCACACGCCACGAAATAAATCGAGCCCAAAACCGCGACGGCGGGCATTACGAATCGACGGAAAGGATCTAGCCCTTTAAACTTAATCATTATGCAAAGATACATGGTTACGTAAACGGCGTAAACGACGGCGCAAAGTATTTCGTCCATCGAGCCTAAATGCGAAAAAATCCACACTCCGTTCATCGCGAGATACCACATTATAAGCATAAAAACGATAACGCCGTAGCCGACCAAGCACGAAAGCGGGGACATCTCGCCGTTTTTGCCCAGCTTCGCGATTTTTTCGGGCGCTATGCCCTGCCCGCGGCAAGCCATAGTGTAAGCTCCGCGGCAACAGCTTATCGTAACGCCGTTTGCCGTGCCCATGCACGAAATCATTATGAATAGAGTGAATATAACGCTGCCGGCTTTGCCGAAAATTATTTCGAACGCGGCAATGGGAGCGTTTTCGCCCATGGCTATAGTTTGAGCGTTACCCAAAACCGCCGAAAGCGATAAATAATACACCAAATATATAACGAGAATCGCGACCGTGCCGCCGACCAAAGCGCGCGATAAATTCTTTTTGGATTCTTTAAGTTCGGCGTTTATCGCGGTGGCGCAAACCCAGCCTTCGTAAGCGAACGCGGTTTTTTTAACGGCATCGCCGAAGTTTGCGACGTAGCCCTCCGCGGGGGTCGTAAGCGCGTTTATAACGCCTTTATCGGCTCCGACTATAATCGAGGCAAATAGCCCGACTATGGCTATCAAAAATATGGGAATAAGCTTTATAACCGTTGCCGAAATTTGAAATTTTGCAGACAGCATCGGCGAAAAATAGTTTACCGCAACAAACAAGCTGACTAAGCCGAACGAGAACAAAAAGTTTTGCCACGAGTTGATCGCTATATTCGAACCTATCATTCGGAAAAAATACGAGCCTGCCAAAAGCGATATGATGGCGACGATTATGGGATAATAAAACACCGTCATAATCCACGCGAGAACGTAACCCACTTTATCGTTGGTGGCGGCTTCGACGTAGTCGACCACGCCGTTATACTTGGTTACGCGAGTAGCGAATACCGCGAAACAAAAGCCCGAAGCGACCATTATTATTCCGCCGATAAGCCAAGCCAAAAGCGAAAGCTTTAAATCGCCGCCGCAGAATTCGAGCACTCCGCCCGCCTTGATAAACACGCCCGAGCCTATTACGATGCCGATAACCATTGCTATGCCCGTCCATAAACCGTAGCGTTTTTTAACGTTTTCCATACTCCTTAGCTCCTATGTTTCCTTTTGCGCGTTTTTCTTTTTTAAAACCGAAACTTTTATTTTTTTGAAGCGCTTCCGTTTTTTAAAAAATTTTTGCTTTATCGATTTGCGTTTTGTTCGAAGGATCTTGCTTAATCGGTAAAGCGAATAAAAACATGCTTTTGTTCATTTTAACATAAATCGACAAATTTGACAATCGCAGAATAACCGCTTTTTGTTTTTTAGCTATAAAACATTTTTATATCTGCCTTAAAAAAAACTTATATCACAAGCGATTCAGACGAGATCCCTCGACTAACGCTCGGGATGACGGCTAGTTCTGCAGGTCATCCTGAGCGTAGGGCTGAAAGCCCGCAGTCGAAGGATCTTGATTGAGTATTTACGGATTATTCAAACGAGATCTTTCGACTACGAACCTTCGGTTCTCCGCTCAAGATGACGAGTAATAATGCGCTCGCTCAAGATGACGATAAAAAAACGTTCGCTCGGGATGACGACGTGAAAAAACCTCCCTCCGAAGGCAATCGGGGGAGGTTTTTTTGTTATTTGTTATTCGAGCGAGATCTCGCGGCGATGCCGCACCGCTTCGCGGTTCGACTCACTACGCTCGCTCGAAATGACATGAGTTATGCTTTTACAGACTGAAACCTTCACATGTTACGGAGCCGTTGTTTGCAAAGGTGTAAGTGCCGGAAGTTTTATACCAAGAGGTAAACGTTATGGTTCCGCCCGAAATCGTGCCGACCAACGTTTTTCCTACCGAGCTACCGTCAATTGTCTTGGTGAACGTAAACGTGATTTCGTTACCGCTTAAAGTAGCTGTAAAATCGAAATAGAATGACGTGCCATCGCTTCTGTAAATAGTTCCGGTTATATCTGCCGACATTGCGAATTCTATACGCATAGGAGTCGTAGCTTTATCCCAATCGTCATAATAGCTGCCGGTAAAGGTAAGTCCTGCAAAAGCGGATACGGTAGCAAAGGTTTTATCTTCGACGTTGATGCCGTATGTTACGCTGTTATCGCCCGAAGTAAGAGTAATGCCCGTGCCGTTTACGACGTAGGTACCGCTCTCCGAGCCGTGAGTGTAACCGCCCTTACCGTCTAAAACGAAGGGAGTATCGTCGCCGCTTAAGGTATAAGAACCGGTAAATCCGTCGTCGGTGGGGATATTATCCGAAGTAGTAGTTCCGTCGATCGAGAACTTAGTAACTTCTTCACCGCCGCGAGTTACGGTTATTATTTTTGCGCTTGCGATATCTACGACGTTACCCGCGATATCGGTAGCGGTTACGGTTACGTCGGCATAGAGCTTATTGCTACGCATTACGAATACTTTTTCATCGCTGCCGTATTGAACGGTCATGATACGAGTAGTATTGCTATCGTAGTTTACAAGAGATACTTTGGTAAGAGTAAGGCTAGATTCTGCGACTAAGTATACGTAAGTATCGTTGCCGAGACCTTTTGCTACACCGGACGAATAGTTGAATGCAAAGGCTTGAGCTTCCGCATCGTAATAACCGAAGTATTCGCTAGAGCCTACTACAAAAACGAAAGTGCCGGTTTCTGCGTCGTAGTTTTTGATTTTTCCGGTTTTAAGACCGCTTACAGACCAGTCGTTCTTTACAGTAGTAAGGGTTCTGCCGGAAATCGAATTAGACCAAACTTCGAAACCTGCGTAAGTTCCCGCTAAGGGAGAAGGATCGATAAATCTTGCTTTAT
This sequence comes from uncultured Acidiphilium sp., assembly GCA_964452295.1. GTDB lineage: Bacteria > Bacillota > Clostridia > Christensenellales > Borkfalkiaceae > HGM11416. Next base: position 50,231 of record CAYVKZ010000002.1, on the reverse strand, counting down.
AGATATTTGTTAAACCGAGTTCTCTAGATGTCGAAGCTTCGTCTTCGGTGACAACGCCGTCTACTTCTAAGCACCAACCGCCGAATACTTTGCCTTCGGGGATATTTTCGGTTATAGCCGCGGGAATATCGCTTGAATCAAGTTTATCGTGCTCGTATTTGCCGGTTACTTCTTTAACTACCTCTTCGCCGTTCATAAACTTAACGGTTGCGGCGTAATAGAAGCGAACGTAGAATGTTGCGGTTGCGTCGTTTAACTTAATGCTGTAAGAAACGGTATCGCCCCAATCGCCGTCGGAAGAGCCGTCTTTAGTGTAGATGCCTACCCATTTTTTGCCCTCGTAAGCGTCGGTTTTTCCGTAGTTATAGATAGAAGAGCTTGCTCCGTCGCCGATATAACAGCCATGATCTTTTCCGTAGAGGGTTGCAAATAAGTTTTCGCCGTCGTAAATGCTGACTACTACTTCGTAATTCCACTTAGCGTAGAAAGTCATTTTGCTAGAGCTTAAAACGGTGCTATAACCTAAAGAGGTGCCCCATTCGCCGCTTTCGCGACCGTCTGCGGTATACCAACCGACCCACTTTTTAGCTTTTGTTTCGTCGGTAAGACCTGCTCTGTCGGCATAAACGGTCATGTTGTCGCCTACGTAGTAATCTTCAGAAAGCTCTCTTGCAATCACTTCATCGCCGTCCATCCAAGTGAAGGTTACCTTTTCCGAATATTTAGCATAGAAAACGGTATTTTCTTCGGTGATAACGGTGGAAGAATCGACTTTGCTGCCCCAATTACCTTCGGCGTCTTTGGTGTACCAACCGTCGAAACGGTGATCGTCTTTAGAAACTTCGGTTATATCTTCGGATTTAACGGTATCGTTAACGAAGTAGCCCGTTTTGGTTTCTTGTACTCCGTCGTTATCGAAAATAACGGTTACGGCATTTTCCCACTTAGCGTAAAGCATGGTGTTTTCGGAAAGAACAAAGGTGTCGGTCGTTACTTTTTTAGTTAAATCTTCGTCTTTGTACCAACCCGCAAAGCGATAGCTTTCCGTATCGGAAGGAACTGCAAGCGTTATTACGTTGTTCTTTCTTTCGGATACGGTTAAAGAAGCTAAGTCGTCTTTTCCGTCGGTAGAATAAGTTAAGGTTATAATAGGCGTTCTATCGTAAATCCAAGAACCGACTATTTCGGATTCATAATACATCTCGCCCATATAATAGGCTATCATGTCGTTCGCGCCCGCTAAAACGGTGTAGTTTATTTTAGAAGTGCCCGAACCGTCGGTATAAGTCATTATGCCGTTGCCGTTTAATTCGGCAGTGCCCGCGCCTAAACTGTAAGTGCCCTTTAATTGGTCGATAGGAGCGGCGTTGGTTATAACCCTTCCGTTAATAGTGAGGTTTCTGATATAAGCGGTATCTAAACCGGTATGAACACTGCCGTCTTTTTTATATGAAATCCTCAATTGGTTATCGCTGCCGTTGTTTACGTCTAAGTAAGCAGTTACGCTCAGCCACCCCCAAGATTCCATATCGTCGATAGTTGCGCTACCATTGCCGCCTACATTAACGTGTTGACCATACTTTCCATCTGCATTAAAATAATAAACGCTAAATTTATCGGAGTTTTCCGAAGAATAGAAATATTCAAACGTTACAACAGCAGCACCGTCAACGGCAGTAATTACCATTGATGAATCCGCACTGTTTACGTGATAGTTATTAGACTTGAACGCGCCTATTTCTTCGTCGTAAACGAAAGTGTAACTGGAACCCAATTCGAAAGCAATGTCGCCGCCCCAAACGTATTTAGCGTAAACGGTGGAGTTTGCCATTTCCTCGGTCGCTTGAGCGTTTTCGCTTATTTTATTTTCGTAAGAACTGTCGAAATACCAACCTTCGAACTTATAACCGTCGATATAGTCGTCACGTGCGGGGAGTCCCTTTAAGATAAGGTCGTCTGTGCCGATAGCAACGGTGTCGTCGCCCATAAGCGAATCGGATATCATGAAGTTTACGTCGGGCTTCCACATAACGTATAAAACCGCGCCCATGTCGGCTTCGGTAACTTCGGTGCTTTCGTCGATTATTACGTCTTCGCCGCCCTCTATCGCAACGTACCAATATTTAACCTTTAAGGTTTTGGCTTCGCCGTCGATAATGATTCCGTCGAATTCCAAACCGTATTGATCCTTAAGAGCTTCTAAAACGGAGTTGCTTGCTAAAACGGTTACGGTTACGTCGGAACGAAGATTGCTAGTGTCTTTAACGGTTAAGTTAATCAATGCTCTGTAATCGGCAGTAAGCGTTAAGTCTTCGGTTAAAGTTAGGGTGCTTCCGGGTAAAACGGTCGAGCCGTCTGCCTTTTTCCAACCGACGAATCTGTAGTTTATATCGTTCATATAAACGTCGTCGGGGAAACCGTCGTTTTCGGCACTCGGGATAGTAAACGGAATGTTCTTGTTTACGCCGACCGTCGTCGTGCCGCACAAATCGCCTGTGAATATTATCGAGACTTGAGGCATAGTCGCGGTTGCGGTTTTTTCGCTAGCGTTAACGGTTATTTCGTAGTATTTTGCGTTTTCGCCTTCTTCGTTTGTAAAGAATACGGCGATTTTATCAGTCGTGCCGCCTATTACGGTGTAAGTGCCGATTAAAGCGCCTTTGTAGTTGTCGTCGGCGGAAATGCCGTCGTAGCCGTAAATTATATTGCCGTTACCGTCGATTATAGCGGTGTATTTCGCTTGCTCGTCGGGATCGTCAATGCCGATATAAGTGCCTTCTAAACCGTCTAAAACTACGACTTTTCCGTCTGCAACACCGTAAGAAGCAATTAATTCACCGTTTTTAACGACGCGGAATACTTTTGCGGTTTGCATTGCGCTTGCATTAAGCGCGTTGCCGTCTATGTCTTCGAAGCTAACGCCCGTATGTACGGTAGCATTTGCGCCGTCGACGAATATATTTAACTTAACGTCGCCCGAAGTGTACGTTACGGGAGCAACGCTTAACTTCATATCGCCCCAGCTTGCGGTGTCGAATAAAGAAGTGTCGGGTTCGGCGTCGGAAGGAACTAAAATGTAAACTCTTGCAAAATCGGTTTGCTCGCCGCTGCTTAAGCCGGGAATAACGATGACGTTGGTTTGAGCGTCGTAATAACCGATAAGCTCAATCGTTTTTACTTCGTTAACGTCGTCTTTTTTACATTCGCCGTCTTCGTGATTTTCAACGTAAGTATAGCTAGAGGTTATCTTTAATATTCCGTTTTGCTTATCCGCAAAAGCAAAGGTAAGCGTAGGATTGCTTATAGAATAAGTACAATCGCTATAATAGCATGTGGTTATGTCGGCATCGGTTACCGCCGCGTTGATAAGAGTATCGGTAGCAACCGCATCGCTTAAGGTCAAATTGCCGTTAGCGGTCATGTAAGATTGTCCCCAATAGCCCGTTCTTACGACGGCGTATTTAACGTTGGCAAACTTCAAACTGCCGCAAACGGTACATTCGCCGTAAGAGCCGTAAGAGTGACCGGCTAATTCGGTGCCGTATACTTCGGACGCGAGTACTTCGCTATCGCCTACGAATAACTTTTGGCAAACCGAGCATTTTTTGTGAGCAACGGTAATTGCATAATCTTTGCAAGTAGCGGGCTTTGCCGCAACGTCGACTAACGTATGCGAACCTTTTACGGTTACGTCCGCTAACTCGTTGCCATCGGCATCGAAATTCTTTTCGCATACCGAGCAGTGCTTGTGAGCGATAACGCCGTCTTCTACGCAAGTAGCGGGCTTTGCCGCTACGTCGACTAACGTATGAGCCGCGGGATCGACTATGGAATCTAACTCGTTACCGTCGGCATCGAAGTTCTTTTCGCATACCGAGCAGTGCTTGTGAGCGATAACGCCGTCAGTCGTGCAATCGTGAGCGGTCGCCTCGACATCCGTCAACGAGTGAGTGCCTTTTACGGTTACGTCGGCTATTTCTGCGCCGTTGTCGTCAAAGTTCTTTCCGCATACCGAGCAATGCTTATGAGCGATAACGCCGTCATCTACGCAAGTAGCGGATTTTGCCGCTACGTCGGAAAGATCGTGCAATGCGGAATCCACGGGGAGCGTTACCGTGACGTCACCGTAAAGAGAAGTATATACTCTTGCGCCTTCGTCTTTGCAAGTTGCCGAGGTTTCGGATTTAACCGACCAAACCAGCGTGTTGGTGAGCTTGGGTACGGAAACGGTTTTTACGTCGCCGCATTCACATGTTCCTATTATCTCGCCGTCTGCTTCTTCGGTAGGTGCCGTGGACGCGCTTAAATCATATGAATAAACGTGAACGTGTTCGTCGGGTGTAGAATCGCCTTCGTCTCCGCACGCGGCAAATAAAGAAAGCGCTAAAACGAGAATAGTTATTAGCCAAAATTTCTTTTTTGACATGGTTTTTGTCCTCCATCTTTATTGTTTTTTTATATTTACGGTTTTGCCGCAAATTTTTTTGTTTTTTACGGTTGAGCCGGGGTTTTTGTGTTCTTTTGAACTTTCGCGAGCTTTTAGCTTTATCCTATTATCGCTAAGCCCGAAGTTTCGTTGCCGAGTTCGCTTATTTTTACGGTTACCGTTTTACCCGAAGAATAAGTGATTTTTATTTGCGCGTCTTTTTCAAAAGCTTCGCCCGAAATAAAGGTTACGGTAACTTTTTCGCCTATAACCGTACGCGAGGACGACGCGTAATAATCGAAACTGTCGTCCGCACGTTTTACCGCTCTTAAAACCAAATCGCCGTTGCCTGCAAATTCGGTGGTGCGGAAAGCGTAGTGCTCTGAAAAATTAGCCGAACCCGCACTTTCGACGTAAAGCAAATCGTCCGAAACCGAACCGCTTAACGTATAAGCGTTGCCGCTTGCCGATTTAACCGACGCGTTAAAGCTGTTGCCGTCTTCCGAAATTACCGCGTTGCCGTAGTACGTTTCGCCGCGAATAACTATGCTTACGTAGCCGTATTCGTCGATTAAAAGAGTGCTTTCGCCCGAAAATGACCTTTCGTATTCTCTTACGACCGTTTTGCCCTCGTATTTTTTATCGATTACTTGAACTCCGTAATACAAGTTTTTGCTTTCGCCTCCGACGGTTACGGTTACGTAGAATTGATAAAATCCTACGGCGTTAAAGGCTATGGTGTTTGTTTTTACCGCGCTTTCTTTCTGAGCAGCGGTAAGCTCGCCGTCTTCGGTGATAATGGTTATGCCGTTTAAGAAGTCCGCCTTAGTGCTGCCTTTTTTCAAAACGAACGAATTCACTTTGACGATTGCGCCGCCGTTTAGGCTTACGCTTTCGAATACTTCGCCCGCAGTCGCTCCGCCGCTAGAAGATAAAACGGTTATCGTGTTGCCGTCCGCGCCTAAAGCAAGCGTTGCGCCCTCGCCGTTTAAAAGCGATTCGCCAAGATAGGTAAGCACTGCCGCGCCCGAACGTATTTCGTAAGAAAACGCGGTTTTGGTATAAGAGGTCATATCGAAGTTGGCAATTCCCGAGCCGTAACCCGAAAGCATTAGGAACTTGGTTTTCGCCTCGTTTTGATATAATCCGAAAAATTTATCCTTGCTTATAAGCTCGAAACTTCTGCTTTCTAAATCGAGCGCGAACTTATAGCTGAACGGATAAACTTCGACCTTTTGCTCGTCGGTGTCGCAAATCGATTTCAGCGCGGAACGCAAATCGGCTGTATAAGAAACGCTCTGCGTGTTCTTAGCTTTATCGATGCTGATTATTTTAGCGCCGTGAAGCGTATACGTTCTTGCCGCAAAGTCGCTGGCGTTGTATCCTAAGTTTGAAAGATCGTAGTAACCTAAGCTCACCGCGGTAGTTCCGCCTATCGTTAACGTTGCACCGGTGCGCGCGCTTACCGAAAGAGTTGCGTTTTTGCCGTCTATAATGCCGCTGAAACTGCCCTCGTAGCTGCCTTCCGCGTCGGAAACGTCCACGCTAGCCTTGCCCGCGGAACTCATTATAAATTTACACGTTTCGCCGCCGAGCGTTACGCTACCGGTTGCACCGATGGTTTTTACGAATCCGTCGGACATTACGACTTCGCCAAACGTGATTTTGTAATCGTAATCCGATTCTAAGTGAGAATAGAGGTAGGTTTTTATGCCAAACCACTTGAGTTCACCCGTTTTTACGCTTTCGACTTGGAATAAGTCTATCGAATAGCAAGACGATTCTAACTCTAAAACGTGCTTGCCCGATTTCGCGGAGTTTATGACGAAGGAGTCTTTTATCGTCCAAACGCTCTCGTTAAAATAAACGAGGGGCATCGTGTAGTTGGTAAGTTGCATGCGCAAATAGTTATCGTAAACGATATACGCTACGCCGCTATTATGAGTTAAAACGAATTTACTGCGCTCTAAGGTTAAACCGAAAGAATTGTCGTCCGCGCTTGTAACGTCCGTTGCGGTTTTGCCGTTCACGCTTATCTGCATGTCGCTCGAAATAATCATGTCGCCTATTTGTTGCGATTTTTCGGCGTCTTTATAAACAAGACCTTCTTCGTCGTATTCGGCGGCGGAACCTATCGTAAGCTGCGCCGTTTTGTAAATGCCTACGACATCGCTTTCTATTACGGTTACTTTCGCGGTTTTCGATACTTCTTTATACGTTAAAGTCAGTTCGTACGTTCCGACCGCGTAGGGGTCGAAAGATCCGCTTATCATATCCAAGGTAACAAGTCTGTTTTTGCCGTCGTCCGTAACGGTGAACAAGTCGGGAAGGTAGAGCGACGTACCCGCAAATATTACCCTGTTTTCGGCGGTTATCTCTAACTCGGCGTTCACTATCGCGTCGTATTCGATATACACGGGAGCGTCGTCAATGCCGTTTGCATAGACCGCAAGACGTACGGTTTGACGACCTTCCGCGCTAGTATTTACTCCTTTCACGACCTGAATGTAACAAGAAGTGTAGCCGTTTGCCGCCGACGAATCGGCGGTCAATTTTTGCGCCACTCCGTTTAAAATAAGAGTTACGTTCGAAAGCTCGTTGAACGCCGCGCCTTTTTTGACCTCGACTTCTTTTTGATTCGCACTAAGCTCGTATACGTTTTTAACTACTTTATACGTAATTGTTTTTTCGGGATAGGTATACTGCGCGCCCGAAAGACCTATCTGCTTGTCGTTGAATTTTAACTTAAGAGTTACGTCGTATTCGCCTTCGACGTTAAAATCAACGTCGTCAAGCCCGATAAAGTACGAAGAAAGGTCGGTAAATTCTACGCCGTTTACGCTTACTTTAAAGTCGGCTGAAAAATCATACGTCCCTTTTTCGGTGCCTTTGCGTATGGTTATCTCGCTTTCGTTTGCGTAATTTATTATAGCGCCGTTTTTAACGGTTACGGTTGCGGTCGCCATGCGACCTTCGTAGTTTAAAGTGATTTGATATTCGCCGACTTGCGAATAATTCGGCTCGCCGCTTATCATGTCGTAAGTAACGGCAACGGGCACTCCCGCCTTCGTTACTTTGAAAAGCGAGGCTAAATCGGGAACCGCGCCGTTTACGAACGCTTCACCGTTAATAGCGGCTATTATTACGTCGTCTTCGATGATTTTTACCGAAAGTTCGGCGGTCTCGTCCGCCACGGTTAGCTTAATTAAACACGTATCGCCTACTTTAGCTCCGTTTAAAGCGGAAGCGTCTATCATCGACGAAAGAATTTCTTCGGATATTCCGTTTTTGTAAAGATAAAAATCCTTAGTGTAATCGCGCGACGCGGCGGATATAAGCGGAATTTGTAAACTTGCGTATGCCGAAGCGGCTTGATATATGTCCGCCTCGCTTACGATAACGGTTAAGGTAAGAGATACGTTTCTGCGCGTGAACGCAAGCGTATATTCTCCCGCTTGCTTTTTAACTTCGCCCTCTAACATATCGTTAGTGACCGAATATGCCGAGCCGTTGCGGCTTACGGCAAAATATTCGCCGAAGTTAAACGCTTCTACTTGCGAAACGTGAATTTTTACTCGCTCGGATGCAAGTTCGGCTAAATACGCCGCTTCGGATACGTTTACCTTAACGCTCGCCTTTTTGCCCTTATACGTGCACGAAACGACGTAAGTTCCGCGCTGAGCTTTAAGCGCGCCGAGGTCTATGTCCTTATTTTCAAGTTCCACGGTTACGCCGTCTAACGAAACGCGGAAAAGCGAAGCAAAGTCGTAATCGCTTATTTCGTCGTCATAAATAGAAATCTCTTTGCAAAGCGCCGTTACGGAAACGGGCGCAGACGAATTTACATGCACCGTTATTTGCGCGCTTTCGCCCTTTACAGTGCAGTATACTTTATACGTTCCGACCTCTGCCTTGACGGCAGAACTGTCGATATATTCCGATTTGGTTTCGCACTTTTTTCCGTCGCCGTAAACGGTGAAAAACACAGTGTAATCGTAATTTAACGCCGCGCTTTCCAAAAGCGTTACGTCCGACGAATTTGCAATTACTTCTATGATTTTGCAGTCCTCAACGCTGGGAAGCGTAGGATTCGACGGAGCAGAAGGCGAAGGATTTTCTTCTTTCGCACCGCACGAGGCAAATATCGCCCCGAACGCCATTGTTAATGCAAGCAACGCGATAATCCATCTTTTTTTCATTTTTTTCTCCTTAACAATGCGCATAAAAACCGCTCGCGCGCTTTCTACGCGAAATTAAAGGCGAACGGCGCGTGCGATTTTTACGCACGCGCCTATGCCCTTAGGCGTTTGTTTTTTCGGTTTTTTTGCCGAATTTTCGATTATTAGCCGTTGAGACTCCAAGACGAAGCTACGGTTTCGACGTATAACCAGAAAGTTCTGGTCATGTTGCTTTCCACTCTGAATCTTATGCCGAGGTCTTGGTTTACGTAAGTGGTAAACGTGCTGCTTCCGCGAACGCCGCTGTTTGCTATGTCTTTAGTAAATCCGCAGTCAGCAAGCTTTTCGGTTAAAGAAGAGATAATATCGTCGTAATATTCTACGATCTTGTAGTTCTCGTCGTATAAATCGTAAGAAACGGTGAGGTTTAAACTGTCTAAATAGATATCGTTACCCGAAGAATCGACGCCGTTTTCGTCGTAATCGTGCCACGGTCCGTTAAGTCCGTCGCGGAATACTTCGCTGAGTACGGCGGGAAGCTTATTGAAGTTTTCGTTGGAAGCTATGGTTTTTCCGAATACTTTTTCCACGAGCGCGTCGCCGTTTAAGAAAGTAAGCTCGCCGATAGTGCTATGTTCGGCGTAATATTTAATATTCTTAAAGTCTGCCCAAGTTTGGGGAACTACTCTTGCGACGTAATCGTCCCAAATGCCTTCGGGCAATACGGTGGAGTTGACGTCCGAATAAGTGGTCGTGTAGTAGCCGCCGTACATAGAAGCTATGTCATAAGCGTAACCTACGGATTTTAATACGCCGTCGCTGTCAACCGAAACGAGCAAGCTGTTTTCGCTATCGAGCGAAGAAACGGCGTCGGACGCGTAGTCTGCCAAAGTTAAAGCGTAAGCTACTTCGCTCGTTATTGCCGAATCTTTTAACGCGAACGTGTAAAGATATTTATCGGTGTTTTTAATTTTCTCCATCTTGGTGAAGGTGAAAATGTAGGGCGAAACGTCGAAATCGGGAAGTAAATCCGCAAAAGCGCCCGGTTTTTTGCGAGTTCCGGTAAGCGCCTTGTTATCATAACTATATTCGAACGTTTCGTAAGTGTTATCGGAATTTTGCTTGTAGCCGTACACCTCCGTATGATAAGTATAATCGTCCATAGCATAGGTGTATTGACCGGTTTCGTTGATTAAAGCGCCTTCTTTTGTAACGTAACCGCGAACGCCTACGTCGCCGCTGGTAGAAAGATAGTTTTTGGTAGCTATGTCGCTGGTGCCGTTGCGAGTTTCGGAGCTTGTAGAAGTAGCGGCGTAGCTTGCGGTAGAGGTTCCGCTCATGTCGTAATCGCTCGAATCGACCGTGGGCGCGTATTGTTGGCTTTCTACCATTCTGAAGGTGTAGTTATTTACCTTGCCGTTCATCGCGGAAAGAGCTTCGGCAAGTTTGTCGTAATATTGTTTATCCGCATCGTTTGCAGAAGGAGCCGAATAAGGAGCGGGATCCGCAACTACGGTGCTTCCGATATCGCTGAACGTAAAGGTGCAAACGGTGTTTTGATAACCGATTACGGTTTCGGCACCCTCTTCGTCGTATTCGTAAAGGTTAACTTCTGCGGTGGTAGCTACTATTTTATCGATAGTTTTGCCGCCGTTGCCGTTATCTTTTAAGATAATGCGGAATTCGTCGAATTGATCGCCGCTGCCTAAAAGCGGAGTAAACGACCAAGCAACGTAAGCCATAAGCCATTCGTCTTCGCTGGGCGTGTATTCGTATGTTTGGAAAATCCAATCGTATTCGATAGCGCCGGGTTCGATATCGTAGGCGTAAACGCCGTCTTCTTCTTCGGTAAATTTACCTAAAACCAAGCCGCTTAAGTGATTCCAGAAGTGTCTGCCGTCGTGAGCGCCTTCGGAATCGTACCAAACTACGGGATTGCTATCCGAATCTTTAAGTTGTTTTGCCGCGCTCTTGTTGTTTTTGTTAACGTAAAGTTCGTTTACGTAGTAGTTTCCGTCAGCCGTCTGAGTGCCTTTTGCGTAAGTGTTAGCGTTAACGGTGGGATTGGAAACTCCCGAAATGCTGGATTGACCGTACCAACGGTCGCCGTCCATTTTAACTACCGCGTCGTAAACGGTATCTCTGCTGGTTCCGTCTTCGGAGCTGTTGTATTTAACTACGTCTTTAATGGTAGAAGTTACGGTTATGCTTGCGTTTGCTATCTCGTTGAGCATATCTTGAGTGAGATCGCCTACGCTACCTTCTTGAAGTTTTCTTTTAACGACGACGTCTAATTCTTTACTCAAAGTAGAAAGCGCGTTAGAGGTTACGGTAACGGTTACCTGTATGCCCGAAGCGGGAATTTCTTTATTTTCGTCCGCCACCACGATAGTGCCGCTTTCCGCGTCGTATCTAAGTAATCCTTCGTATCCGTCGGGTTCGTCGAAGGTTACGTTGAAAGAAGTATCGTCGTAAGGAAGATTTGCTATTTCGACGTCTAAACGAACGCCGTTGTTTTCGCCGGGACGAACTATCGTCTTCGAGCTGTCAGTGGTTAAGTTTTTAGTAGCCGCCGACATAACCGGAGCGCTAGTCGCACTGTTCTTTTCGACGGTTATGGATCTCGTCGTTTTGATAGAAGAATCGCGAACGAGTTCTACGGTTACGTCTACCTTGGTGTCTTTTTCAACGCGAGCGGCGTCTGCGACTTTTAAGAAAAAGTTAACGCCTTCGTTGCCGTTGGTTTCGCTGATTACCTCAAGTATAGAGGGATTGCTCGAAATAATTTTGTATTCGGAACCGTCGGAAACGGCTACTACTACGGCAGCTTTCTCTCCGTTTTTGATCGTGTTTGCAAAGTACACGCTGATAGTAGCTTTGCCGCCGCCGTTGTTGGTACCGCCGTTAGAGCCATCGCCCTCGTTGCCGCACGCAACGAGCGAAAAAGCCATAAAGCAAGCGATTACGAGCGCAAGCGCGCGTTTTACTGTAATTGCTAATTTTTTCATTTTTTACTCCTTTAAGTAATAAAAATTTTTATCTTATTTAACGCTTTAAGCGTTTTTAACGTTTTAAACTTTTTCAGCCCAGATATATATGAATAAATCCAAGCTCTCGTCCGCGGGCATTATAACTAAGTTGCAGCCCTCTTTTCTGTACTCTCCGCTACCGTCGGAAGCCTTGGTAAAGCCTTGGCTTTTTAAATATACATCGAGCGTGTCGAGCGAAGAAGATATGGTGTAATCGATATCTAACGGAACGTCGTAATAAAGTTTTATCGTATCTATGGTAACGTTTCCGCTTGCCGTGCTCTTTATATATTTTTGCGACATTCCCAGTCCGAAAGCGTCGCCTAACGCGTCTACCGAGCTAAAGAACGGAATTTCTTCGACCGTTATGCCTTGGAGCGCGGGAACCGAACCTTTTCCGAAAAAGTAATCTTTAAAATATTCGTCTGCGGGAACCAAAGTTTCTTCTTCACTGTAATAATTCGCGATTATATTTACGTCTGCCCAAGAAGAAGGAAGCGGTTTGGACTTAAACGCGTTGATTCTGTCTAAATCGTTTTCGCTTATAGAAGCGACGTTAAAGTCGGAATAAGTTATGTCGATAACGCCATAGAATCCTTGACTGTCTATGCTGTAATAAAAACCCGAAGCGGTGATATAGTATTCGCCGTTAACCTTTTGAACGTCTACGTAAGTAGCAAACTCGGTCGTAGAACTTTCGGCTACGGTTGCGAATATTCCGTAAAGATTTATATCGCTACCGACTCCGCTGTAAAGCAGCGTCGCTACGTTAGACATCGCGTCGTCCGCAATAAAGCGAGTTAGGTCGTTTTCTTCATCGTAATAACAGCCGCGATTAAATATTTCGGCGCAGAAGTCGAACGACGGCGTTGAATTTTTAACCTTGCCGGCGTATGAACGCGTGGGTTGATAAGAATACGCGCCCTCTTCACCCTCCGTATAATAAAAAGTATTATAAACGTTTTCGTATTCGGGCGCTACGCGATAGCCGTAAGAATTTTCGTCCGTAAAGATATCGCTTTCATCGGTGGCGTAAGAATTGTAAGGACGGAAGAAACAAACGTCGTCGGTTACTATTTCCTGATATCCGCTCACCGTGGTGGAACTTAAGCCCTGCATCGCCGAAATGTTGATAAGCTCCGTTTTATACGACTTGAGATTTTGCATGTTCGCTATCGCCGTTTGAAGCTTTTTGTATTCGGCTTTCGTAGGCGCGTCGGTATAATCGTCTATGCTCGTATATCCGCGCATTTCGGGGACTTCTACGTTTTTGGAAGAATCCAACGCAACGTAAAGCCTTTGCTTCGTCATATATCCCGCAACTATAGAATAATCTTTGCCCGAAGAGGCGCAGATGCCTATTATTTCGCCGTCGTCGATAATAAGTTCGAAAGTTCCCGACTTATCTACGTAAAAATCGTAAGGATTGCAAGACGCAACCATATTTTTAACGAGCTCGCTACCCTTGTCTTTATATTGCCAACGCCACGTTTGTTCGTTGAATTCGAAGTCCGCGACGGTAAGCCCCTTAAAGCAGTTGAAATAGCCCGCATCGGACCAGAGAACTTTTCCGCCGTCGGCGGTTTTTAAAGGATAACGGCTTATTCTGTTGTTGAAATCGATAGCCGATTCGCAAGCATAGCCGTCGTCGTCACGTTCGAAAAATATCTGCTGACTTACGCCGACGTTCGCATTTTCGTACTCGGCATACCACTTGCCCGTTTTCATCGCGGTGCGCATGGTTACAGAGTTCGATTGAACTAAAGTTTCGCGCACTTCGTCGCCTAAATCCGTTTCGCTGTAAACGTCTATCATAACGAAGCCGTCGAACGAAATTACTTCGTCTTCGCCGCAAAGCGCTTTAATCATAGCGTCCGTAAGCTCGGTTTTCGCGACGACGATTATCGCTTTGCTAGCTTTAACCGAAGAATCCGCTTCGCAAACGGCGGTTACGGTTAACACTTTGTCGCCGCTTACGTCGTTGCCCTTAAATTCTATGGAGTTAGACGTGCGCGATTGTTCGGTCGCGGCTCCGTCGTTTACGACTTCGAAAATCACTTTTTCGTCGCCACTTTCCGTTCCGCCGCTTACTTTTGCGGCAAACTTAGCCACTTGTCCGCTCTTTAGCGTGCTCGACTGCTTGCCGTCTACCGTGCACTCGAGTGAAATCTCAAGTTTTTTTGCGGGGCGGCTTTGCGCAGTGAAATTGACTTTTTGCGACGCGGGGGAATTTTCGCATCCGTCCGCCCACGCCACGACGTAAATAACGCTGTTTGTATAAACGTCGTCTAAAGTATAAGAATTAACCGTAGTACGATTTTCGATTTCGTTTACGTAAACGTAATAGCCTTCTGCATTTTCGACATGATTCCACGAAACTACTCCGCTTTCGCTTACGGATATGCCTTGAGGCGCGGCGAGCGTTTTTGAAGACGCATCGGGTTCGCTCGAATCTACGTTAGGTTCTATATACACTGTACACGACGCGCACGCCACCGATAAAACGATCGCGAGCAATAAGCATATAAGATTTTTAATTTTCATTTTTTCTCTCCTTAATACTCGTACGTTATCGTTACGAACGCTTCGCACATTTTACCCGTTTTTTCGTCGGCGATAAACTTAAACGAATACTCGGCCGTTTGTATGAGCGAATCGGCAAAAGTCGCTTTAAATTTTATTCCGCCGAAACTGCCGATATTGCCTATAAATTCTTCGGCGCAATCGTCAGGTACGGTTCCGCTTATAACTCCGCCTGAAATTTCAGAGCTCATAAACAGCTTTTCTTTTAAGTTGAACGCGACTAAACTTTCGCGAGAAATCGTTTTAATCTCGCTTTCGCTAGTCGTAGCCTGCTCGAACGTGGTGGAATCGATGGCGGTGGTAGTCGTTACTACGCGAGCCTCGTCGCCGTCTATAAAGGTCTGCGTTCTGCCGACCTTTTTTATCACGAAAGAACCGTCTTTATATTCTATATCGGTGGTTACGGTTTGAACCTTTTTCATCGAAGACGCATACGCCTTTTTCGCTTCGGACGTTTTCGTTATTTGCGACGAAGAATTAGTTCCGCACCCAAGCACCGTTAGTAGCGCTATTAAAAGCACCGATAAAGTTAACAATCTTTTTTTCATATCGTTTACCCTTTCACTTAAGCCCGCGCCGCCGACTTAAGGCGGCGAAGACTTAAATTTTCGTTTTACTGGATTAATCGCCTAAAATAGCGTTTTCTATTTCGATTATAGCGCCGTTTACCGAATTCATGTATTCGCCGAACGCCATAACCAGAGCGTCGTATTTGTCTAAGTTTAAAAGCGTGCGTTGCGAGCCTTTTAATTCGTCGATTCTCGCGGTTAAATCGCGGAGCGTTTCTATTACGCTTAAATCGAAATTATCGGGCAACGCCAATAGCTCTTGGTCGAGCGCTTTGATTTTATCGCTCGATTGTTCTACTTTGAGTTTACGAATGCTTTCTTTAGCGGTTAAAGTGGCGTTGCGATAAGCTATCCACTCGGAAGCGGTGAACGCCGTGCCGAAGAACTTCTGTGCGTCTGTTTCTTTTATAGCGGCGAAAGCCGAAACCGCGTTCGTAACCAAAGCTTCGTCGCCTAAATCGAGTTCGCGCGTCGCGGTTATGGCAATTATCTGCTTCGCGTAAGAAACGAAGTCGGACATATTGCCGCTCATCGCAAGATACGTTTTATCCGTGCGAACGTATTTGCCGAAGTACGCTTTGTATACCACCGAATCGTAGCCCTCGGTCTGTTTATCGACCGTGTCGGGTAAATACATGGTTATGGGTGCGTTTTTGCCTACTAAATCGACAAAGTTATAATAGCAAAGCTCGGTTTGGAACAAGTCGAGATATGCATGCAACTGACTGTACGCGTATTCGTTGTTTTTATTTAAGGTAACCGAAGCGGTGTAGTCGTAAGCGCTTTCCATCGCGGGAGCCGCATAAGATCTGAAGTATACGCCCCAGCCGCGGTCTTGCGTGTCTTCTTTTAAAAGCCCGCTATAACCGTAGAAAGCGTAATTGCCTATAAGTTTCAGCGATTCGGGAAGAATTATTTTTACTATGTTTTTATTGGCGTTACCGGCGTAGTATTCGATGCGAACGGTTCCCTCTAAAACTTCGAGCTCGTTTACCGTTTGACCGCTTGCGTTTTTAAGATTTGCGGGAACGGAATTGAGTTGCAAGCTACCCGAAGGCATTACGTTGTAAAGCACGCCGCCTTCTATTTTGGCATAGTCGTTTATCGTTGCGGTATCGGTAGTTTTTCCGCTCTCCGTATAAACGAAACGTTCTAACGCGTTACAACCGGCAAATGCCGCTTTTCCTACACATTCAAGCGTGGAAGGAATAGCAAATTCTTTTAAGTTATTATTGCCGCCGAGCGCCGTGCAATCGAACGCGCTTTCGCCTATCGAAATCAATGCGGGAGCGTTAAAGGACGAAATCGCCGTATCTTTAAACGCGTAAGCCGCTATCGTTTTAAGCGCGGGAGCGTAAATATCGCAAGATAACGCCTCGTTATTGGCAAACGCCGCCTCGCCTATGCTTTCGACCGAGGTTAAATCGACCTTTTTAAGCATACGCTCGGTATCCGTCGAAACGGCTTGAGCTAAGGCGTAATCACCTATTTCTTTAACTCCGCCTAAGTTAATATCGGCAAGGCTTAAGCAACTGCCGAACATGTAATCGCCTACGCGAGTTACGCTTTCGGGAAGCACCGCCTTTTTAAGGTTACTGCAACCGAAGAATATCGAACTGCCGCTAAAATGCATTACTTTGGATTCGTCCGCTGAATCTAAAACGGCTCCGATTTCGAAGGTAACGCCTTGCGGAATTTCGATTTCGGTAAGACCTAAGCAGTACATAAACGCGCCGTCGCCTATACCCTTTAAGCTAGAGGGGAGTTTTATAGTTTGGAAGGAGGGCGAAGAACCGCTAGTGGTCAATTTACCGAAAGCGTAATCGCCTATCCGTTCGGTTACGGCAGTATCGCTTATTTCATTGCCTGCTTCGTCGTATTCGGCAAAATATACGTTCGAAAGCGACGAACATTCGGCAAAAGCCGCGTTTCCTACGGTCTTTACGCCTACGAGCGTTACGCCTATCAGCGATCTGCAACCGTAAAACGCCTGAAGCGGAATTTCGTCCGTTTGATTAGTGAAATCTAAAGTGCCTTTGAGCAATACGTCGTTTGCAAAGCATCCGTCGCCTAAAACTATTCCGCCCTTTTCTCCGTCGGATAATTCGGGAAGGACGACTGTTTCAAGCGCAAGTGCGTTTTGGAACGCGCCTAAGCCCAATTTTACGTTTTTGGCAAGAGTAACTTCGGTAACGCGACTTTGATAGAACGCGCCTTCGCCTACAGAAACGCCCTCGCCTAAGCGAACTTCGGTTATAGCCGAACCCGCAAACGCGTAATCGCCGATGCCTAATCCCGATTTACTTTCGGTAACTTTATCTAAATTGCCTACGACGAGGTTAGTATAAACCGTCTTGTCGCTTCCCGTAGTTTTATCGTATTCTATGCTTCTGCCCGCATAAGCGAAAGCAAAATCGCCTATTACGCAACCGTCCTCGGGTAAAGTTATCTCTTCTAACTTTTCGCAGTTTGCAAACGCGTAATCGCCTATTACAAAGCCGCTCTTGTTAATTATAACGGCGGTAAGTCCGCTACCCGCAAACGCCGAAGCACCTATCGAGTTATACGGAGAATCTTCGTTTATAATAAGCGTTGTTTGCTCGCCGAGTTTTGCAACGAAAGTTATTTCGCCGCCTTCTTTGGTAACTAGATAGGTATCCCCGACTGCGGGAGCCGCGTAATGTATGCTATCCGCGGGGACTTCGAACGTTTCGAGCGAGGTTTGCTCGAACACCGTTCCGCTTATAGAGGTTATTACAGTATTTTTTCCGAATTTTATTGTCTTAAGCGCGTCGCACATATAGAAGCTATACGCGCCGAGCGACACTTCGCAATCGGGAAGAGTAAACGCGGTTAGCGACGTGTCGTTATAGAACGCTTGGTCGCCTATTTGCTCTACGGTAACGCCGTCGGCATAGCTAAACGAGGTAAGCGCCGAGCAATCGCTGAACGCGCCCGTTCCTATTTTTACTATCGAGTTGTTAAGCTTGACCGTAGTTAACGAAGCGCACTTTGCAAAGCAATAATCGGGTATTTCTTTCGTTTCGTAAAGGTCGACGCTTTCAAGCCCCGAACGCGCGAACATCGCGTAAGAAAGTTTCGTGTGTTCGTTGACTTTAACCGAAGTTAAAGATGAACAATCTTTAAACGCCTCTCTTCCGGCGTTGCGCAGGGTTTCGAGGTTGACTTCTTTTAAGCTAGCGCAATATTCAAACGCGCGAACGCCTATCGAAGTTATTTTTTCGAGATTTATCTTTTCAAGACGTTTACAGTTTGCAAACGCTTGAGCGCCTATAACCAAAACGTCGTTACCGAGCTCTCCCGATTCGCTTATCGATTCTTGCCCGCCGTTTAAAATACGAGTGTGAATATCGGTAAGCTTAACGTCGCCGTAGAAAGAATATTCCCTTATATACTTGAGCGTCGTGGGGAGCACCACTTTTTCGAGCTTGATGCAGTTGTAGAACGCGTACTTTTGAATTTCTTCGACGCCCTCGGGAATAACCACGCTCGTTACGTACGAGTTGCCGTCGGGTACTTTGTTTGCGTCGTAATCGTCGTCGTCCAAGATAACATCGCGGTCGGTGGTGTAAAGACAGAACGCGTAAGAACCGATGTATAAAATACCTTCGTCGTCGGGAATAACGACTTCGCCGCCGATCCCCTTATACGCAACCAATACTCTGCTTTCGATTACGAAGGGGCTTTTTACTTCTATTCCGACGGTAGCCGAAATGTACGATATTTCGCCGGTAGTTTTGTTTTTGGCTTCGAGCGTTACGGTTACGTAACCTTCGGCTTTAGCGCGAACGTTACCATCTTGATCTACTTCCGCCACCGAAGGATCGGTGCTTTCATAAGTGAATTCGTAATTGGAAGCGCATTGCCAAGGCGTAACTTCGTAGTAAAGCTTAACCCTTTCTCCGGGGTACATTTTTATCACGCCGTTCATCGCCGAGATAAAGTTCATAGAACCCGTTTGACCGATTTCGCTCGTTTGCGCCGCCAAGGCGTGAGCGTACATCGTTTCTGCCTGAGAAAATCTGAGTCCTTCCAATCCGCCGCTTCCGAGCGAAGTAATTCCGCTACTTTCCGACGAATCGGGGCGCGAACCTTGCTTGACGTTTATTATTACGACGGCTTGAAGCCCTTCCATCATTTCGCGCACGGTAACGGTCGCCCTTCCCGCCGAAATAGTTTTTACGTAGCCTTTTTCGACCTCTAAAACCTTCTCGTTGGAGCTTATCCAGGTAAGATGCGATAAATAATCTTCGTTTTCGCGATTTGCGCCGATGGTTTCGTCCGCAGTGTAAAGATATTGCTTAAGATCTATAAGTTCGTTTTCGTAAGCGGTTAAGATTATCAATTCCTCGCCGTTGTCTTCGCCGTTTTTGGTGAACTTGAATTCGCCTGCCGTTCCGGGAAGCTCGCATACGTATATGTTCGTGTTGAGCGCGTAGTCGTCTATAGAGAAACATATCGCGTTGGGTATGAGCGAATCGTTGTAAATATCCTCTAAATAATCGGTTATTTCAAAGGTTACGGTACAATCTTGACCTTTTTGTCCGTTTAAAGGAATGGGAACGTCCGTAAGGAAGGTGTACGTGGAACTCGAAGTGAAAATTACGGGGTTTACGGACATCGCATAGTGATTGTCGTACACCGTGAGCGTTATGTAATAACGATATTTCTCTTCGGTTTCGTCGTATTCGCGAGTGTATTCCGCGTTTTTAAGAATAGGAGCTTCGTTATCCATCGTGAATTCGAAGCTGAACGTGTTGTTTTTATTGGTATATAAACCGCCGGGATTATCTTCGCTGTCTAAATCGTAATCCAAAAGCCCGATCATCGTAAACACGTAACTGCGGTTGTTTATAAATCCTTGCTCCGCCGAATATATTTTAAGCGAATCGTAATAAGGCATCGGGCTGCCCGAAGGCGCATAAGATTTCGTTGCGTTATAATCTACGTAACTCCACACGACCTCGCCGGTAACCTTATCCGTTATCGTATAGTACATCGTCTTCGCGCCGCGCAAAAGCCCCGCGCCTATCGTGTTTATGCCGTCTATCGCGCCGAGCGTATCGGAAATCGCGGCATGTTCCTCCGTGGCGGGGATGGCGTCGTAAGAACCCGTATCGTAAAGATAGGTTCCGAGAGGAATCATATAGTTGTAATAATACGAACCGTAAGGAGTCGTAGCGTAATAGTCCGCTTTTACTTTATCGTCGTCGTCGATTGCCGCGTCGTGAGCGGTGGTTTCTACTTCGTAATAAGTCTTATCGAACATAGGCGCTTCGGTCCAGTCGCCGTAGAACGCAAGGAAGGGAGCATTGAGGTCTACCTCACCCTCGCCTATGGCGGTGAACTTTAAAAATCCTTCGACGTACATTCCGTTTTCGAAATGGGCGTCGATATACTTTCTGTCCGCCTTATCTAAGGTATAAGTAACTTCCACCTTGACTAAGCCGCCCGCGGGAACGGTTACTCTGCCGTTTTCGACAACGGTTTTGCTATCGCCGTTTACGATTTTTACTTCGGTAGAACCGCCGAGTATGTACGGAGTTTCGGCAACGTGCTTATCGTCCGAAGTCGAAACGCTTTCGGTCATCGCGACCAACGAACAATCGTACGAAACAGCCGAATCTTTAGTAAGGTTAACGAGGTTTACAGTCATAGTGTAAACGCCGCTACGGTTTTTATCGTCGCCGAGTTCGATTTTGCTTCTGTCCAGTCCGTCTACGGTAATATACGCCTTGGTTTTTACGGTATTTGCGAAATTCGCAAGCCCCGCGCCTTGCTTTCGCGGCGAGTAAGGATTATTTTCTTCGTTCTTTACGATATCTGCGGTGGACATCATAAGCTGATTAGCTAGGTTTTTAACGTCCTTATCCGTAAGATTAAGCGAATTTTTATAATTATCTTTTATGTATTGGCGAATTAAAACTACTATTCCGCAAAGATTGGGCGTAGCCATCGACGTACCCGACAAATGATCGTAACGGTATTGAATTTCGCCGTTTTCGTCGGTGTAACTGCCCGGAATAGAAGAATAAATGTTTCCGCCGTGCGCGGTTATTTCAGGCTTGATTTCAAGAGAAGGAGTCGGTCCCCAGCTGGAGAAATCGGACATGAAAGGTCCTGCCAAATAATCAGAGCTGACGGTAAGCGTTCCGACGTTATCGACTGCGTTTCCGACCAACATTTCGCCGTCGTCTTTGGAAATCGATATAGTAGGAATATGGTCGGTTTTCCCCATCGACATTAAAATGTCGCCGTCTATATTATTATAAATGATACATGCTATCGCGCCGTATTTTTTAGCCAAACGCGCTTTTTCTTCGAAGCTGTTTTCGCCACGACGAACAACCGCGATTTTGCCCGCTAATTGGTCTTTTACTTGCTCGAACGTTATCGAAACGCCTACGCCCGGTACGACTACGTATTCGAACGTATGATTGTACGAAGCGGTTTTATCGACTCCGACCGAGGTTAAAAGCTCTTCGTAAAAGTTATTTTCTTTGCCCGAAATCGAGTTGGATTCTTTATAGAAAAGAACTTGACCTTCGGATTTGTCGTCGCTCATGTTGGCGATCATGTATCTGCTTTTCGTTCCGCTTATCGAAGCTACCGAAAGCGCGCCCTTATAAGTGGAAGGCGAACCTACCGTGCCCGAATCGGGATTGGTTACGAAGTTGGTGCTGCCTTGCTCGCCGCCGTAGCTCGAGCTGTAGCTGTTGCTCGCCGCGGTGATTAAGCTTATGCCGCTTTCATTAATGGCGTCGTAAACGTTATTGACGTTGATTTTATCTTTGTCGTCGTCGCACTCGCGAGTAAACCCGCAAGAGGAGCCGAGCGACATGTTTATCGCATCGACGTTGAGTTTAACCGCGTCTTCCAAAGCGGCTATGATATCTTCGGTTCTTCCGCCCGCGTCGAGGTCGGGAAAAACCTTCATTAAAACGAGTTGAGCGTCGGGAGCGATGCCCGAAATTACGTCGTCTTGCCCCGCGATTATGCCCGCAACGTGCGTTCCGTGTTCGGAATCGTATGGGAACACGTCGGAGTCTTTATCCGCATAGTCGTAAGAATAAGGTATTTTATTGCTGTACCAAACGTCCGAAACGGTGAGTCCCGCGGTTGTTGCGGAGGCGTTCATCGAAGAAAGCAGGCTTTTTCCGTCGGAATCCGTTTTTAAAAGCGTATTTTTGGTTATAACGAGACTGCCTTCGTTGCGGCTGTCGTATCCGTCGATATTGAACACGCTGTGACTCATATCGAAGCCGGAGTCGAGCACGGCAACGACGGTGCCTTTACCCGTGTAGGTTTTCTTTTCGCCGTCGATTCCGATTACTTCGCCCGCCTTGTAAATACCCGTGGCTTCATCGATTTCGACGGGGTTATACGAAACCGAATCTTCGACCGTTTGAACGCGATTGTACGTTTCGGAAAGCGCACATGAATACACGCCCGATGTTTTTTCGAGTTTTTCGAGATTGCCGTAAGTAGTATTTACCGCAATGGCATTGGCTACGGTAGAATAAGTGTATTCCACGCCCGTAATGAGCTTTTTTGCGTAAAGCGAGGCTATGAGCGAATTTTGCTCGCGCTCTATTTGCGAACGCAAAACCGTGCCGCTAAACGACTGCGCGTAAGCCGCCACCGAATTTGCTCCGGTGCCGCCCGCGTTGAATTTATCTATGAGCGAATCGCCCTCTAAGCTAATCATAACGACTACTTCGTCGCTATCTTTATAGCCGTTGTTTTCGATTAAATACTCTGCCTTAATGCGCGAAGCCGTTTGCTCCTGCGTGAGAGTGTCGTCGCTTTTTAATATTTTTAATTGGGTGCCGCTCTCTTGCGTAAGCCCCGAGCCGACGCTCGAACCGCTCTGCACGCCCGAAGAACTTTTCAGCGCGGGCGATAACGATACCCCCGCCGCCGAAACGGACAACACCGCGACTAATAAAAACGATAATATTTTTATTCGCATATTACTCCTTGCGATTTCCCGCCTTGTTGCGGAAAAACTATATGTTTGCTTATTTTTTAAAGCTTAATTTTCTCAAAATAATCAATTAAGCCATAGCCACAAAAGAGCCGCCGCCGCCAAAAAGCAGCAAACTATCCCCGCCAAAACGGGCAAATACCTAGCGTAAGCCGCTTTTAACATGGCTCTGCGTTCTTTTTTAGTTACTTCTACGCCGTCGTCCTTCCGCTTTTTGCCGGATGCGGACGGCACGTTAGACATATCGTATATCGTATGTCCGTCGTCGACGTAAGTCGGCTTTTTACTTTTGTTTTTTTTCACTTATCTTGCTCCGAAACTTCATCCGAAGCATCCGATTTTTTAGCTTTTTTATTGAAAGCGAATATTTGTTTAAATCCGTCTGCGCTTTTCACGAAAAACTTTTTCGTTTTAACGCCCGCGCGCTTGAGAAAGCTGGCCTTTTTAAGTTCTTCGGCGGCTTTAAGCTCGAGTTCTTCTTGCTCTTTGCGCAAACGCTCCTCTTCCGCGTACTCTTTTTCGTATTCGTCCTTTCTAGCCATAACGCTTTCGTCGTAAAGGTGGCAAGCTACGAAGTGCCCGGGGCGCGCCTCGGTAAAGGCGGGTTCTTTTAATCTGCAAGCGGCAAAACATTCCGAGCAACGAGTGTGAAATTTACAACCCTTGGGAGGATTTGCGGGCGAAGGAATATCGCCTTCCAAAATTATGCGGTTCATTTTTACGTCCGGATCCGGAACGGGAACCGCCGAGAACAACGCCTTGGTGTAAGGATGAAGCGGATTATCGAAAATTTCGTCCGTATCGCCGGTTTCCATGGTGTTGCCGAGATACATGACCAAAATATTGTCCGTTATGTATTTTACGACCGATAAATCGTGCGAGATGAACACGTAAGTTAAGTTCATCGTGCGCTGAAGGTCTTTTAAAAGGTTGATTATCTGAGCTTGAATCGAAACGTCTAACGCCGAAACGGGCTCGTCGCAAATAACCAGTCGCGGTTTAACGGCTAAGGCGCGCGCTATACATATTCTTTGGCGCTGACCGCCCGAAAATTCGTGCGGGTATCTTCCGTAATACTGCGGTTGAAGTCCGCACTTTTGCATAATGTCCAAAACGTACTCGCGAACCTCGTTTGGCGGCACTATTTTATGCACTTTAACAGCCTCGCCGATAATATCGCCCACGGTCATACGCGGCGGGAGCGAGGAGTAAGGGTCTTGGAATATAAGTTGAATATCTGTGCGAAAACGGCTTAATTCTTTGCTCGAAAGCGAAGTTATATCCGTTCCTTCGAAAATAACCTTTCCGCCGTCTACGTTATAAAGGCGCAAAATCGTTCTGCCGAGCGTGGTTTTGCCACAGCCCGACTCGCCCACGACGCCTATCGTAGAACCTTCTTTTACCGAAAAACTGACGTTATCGACGGCTTTAAGATAAGAAAGCGGCTTGCCGAAAAGCGAGGTTTTTAAAGGAAAGTATTTTTTTAAGCCTTTTACCTCTAGAATGTTTTCGCTCGATTGCGAATTGTTAAGGGTATTGTCCATTATTGTTCCTCGCAGCCGTAACGGTGACACGAAACGTAGTGCTCGTCGTTTATTTTTATTTCCGAGGGATATTCGCCCTCGCATGCCTTAACGCAAGACGAGCATCTGTTTTTAAAATAACAAGTGTTCGGAAGATTTATGGGGTTAGGCACCTGCCCCGGTATCGAATAAAGCGGAGCGCTCGAATCTGAAGTGATGAGCGGCTTACTCTTTTGAAGCCCTATCGTGTACGGATGCAGGGGATTATGGAATATCTCGCTTGCAGAGCCGCGTTCTATAACCTTGCCCGCGTACATAACGACTACCTCGTCTGCCATTTCGGCAATAACGCCTAAATCGTGCGTTATGAGCATTATCGAACAGCCCTGATTTCTTTGTAAATCTTTTAAAAGCTCCAAAATCTGCGCTTGAATGGTAACGTCCAGCGCGGTGGTGGGTTCGTCGGCTATTATAAGTTTGGGATTACCCGCAAGCGCCATAGCTATCATAACCCTTTGGCGCATTCCGCCCGAAAGTTCGTGCGGGTAGGCTGCGTAAAAGCGTTCGGGCATGGAAATGCCTACTTTTTTAAGCATTTCGATGCTGTACGCCTTAACTTGTTGCTTGTTTAGCTCCGGACGGTGCAAAAACGAAACTTCGTCGAGCTGATAACCTACGGTAAACACGGGGTTTAAGCTCGTCATGGGTTCTTGGAATATCATGGTGATATCCTTACCGCGAATTTTATGCATGGCTTCTGTCGACATTTTCGTAATATCGTAGCCGAGTTTTTTGCCGTCTTTCGAGCGCCCTGCCTCGTCGGAATTAAATCGAATAGCTCCGCCCGTGATTTGCCCTTGAGGCGCTTGCACGAGTTGCATGACGGATAGCGAAGTTACGCTCTTTCCGCAACCCGACTCTCCTACAACGCCCACGATTTTATTTTTAGGTATGCAAAACGAAACTCCGTTAACCGATTTTACTGTACCGCGATCGGTGAAAAAGCTGGTGTGCAAATCGTCGATTTCGATAACGTTGTTTTCGTCTTTCATCTCGACGGTATAATCTGAAGGTACGCGCTTGATTCGCTTTTGCGCTTCGTAAAACCTCATTTGTTTTACGTTGTATTTAGTTATTTCGCGCCCCTCTTTATAAGTAAGGTAGCCCGAATTGTTTTTTTCTTTGCTCATATTAAAACCTGATTAAAGCGTGCAAATTACTACTTTCTTGCCTTGGGGTCCATCGCGTCGCGCAAGCCGTCGCCTATAAAGTTGAAGCCTAAAACCGCGATTACTATCATTATGCCGGCGGGTAGCCATAAGTTGACGTAGTGAGAAAGTATATCCGTTTCTTTTGCGGCGGAAATCATAGTTCCCCATGCCGACTTGGGCGGTTGAACGCCTAAGCCTAAGTAGCTAAGCGTGGATTCGTATAAAATAACGCTGCCAAGCCCTAACGTCATAGAAACTATGAGCTGAGGCATTACGTTGGGCATTAAATGCACGAAAATTCTTCGCCAAACGGGTATACCCATGACTTCGGTGGCGGTTATGTATTCTTGCTCTCTTAGCGATAATATCTGCCCGCGGACAAGCCTTGCGACGCCGCTCCAGCTAAAGAAGGTTATTATCGCCATAAGCAGATATATTCGCTTATCCGCAGGGACGTTCCACGAATCGATTACCGCCGAGGCGATAAGCAATATGGGAAGCGTGGGAATACAGTTGAATATATCGACTATTCGCATTATGACTTGGTCTACCCAACCGCCGAAATAACCCGAAATACCGCCGAGTATTACGCCGATAAGCGTTTCTAAAATTACTACGATGAAGCCTATCGAAAGCGAAATTCTGCCGCCTTCCATAAGTTTGCTTAAAACGTCGCATCCGTTTTTATCCGTGCCCAAAAGATGCTCGGACGAAATGGGCGCTTTGTCGTTTAAATCGCTTTTTAAAGTAATGTAAACTTTTAAGGAAACGTTTTTGCCGTCTTCTTGCAAATAGTCGGCGTCGTCTTCGTATTCCGAGATTTTTCCGCCGGTATCCGGTATTACTTGAAGCTGTCCTTTTTCGTATTCGAACCAAGTAGGATAAATCACCGGACCTAAAAACGAAAACGCAAATAAAAATACTATCATTATTATTCCGATAAGCGAAAGCTTAGAGCGGAAAAATCTGCGCAAAACCAATCTCGCGGGGCTTAGTTCTTTATATGTTTCGGCAGCCGCCGCTTTAATTTCGACCTCGCCCGAAGTTTCTAAAGCGTCCGCTTTGGTTTCGTCGGTTATTAAATTAACGTCTTTTTCATCCATATCAGCCACCTAATTTAACCCGAGGATCGACTACGGAATACATAATATCCGAAAAGAGCGTTCCGATAACGGTTAAAATCGCCAAAAACATATTGTAACCCATTACGAAGGGCACGTCGCCCGCAGTAAGCGCCTGATAAGCGAGTCGACCTATTCCGTCTATAGCGAAAACTTCTTCGGTAATCATCATTCCCCCGAAAAGAGAGGGAAGTATTCCCGCCAAAAGCGTGGCTATCGGAATCATAGTGTTTCTGAACGCATGCTTATATATAACCGTTTTTTCGGATAAGCCTTTGGCGCGCGCAGTTCTTATATAGTCCGAATTTAACACCTCTAGCGTGTTGGTACGCGTGTAGCGCATAAGCCCGCCGATAGAAAGTATTACGTTTACGAATATCGGCAGTGCCAAATGGCTTAATACGTCGCCGATTTTTGCAAGTCCCGCTAAATTTTCGCCGCTGGTTAAGCCGCTTGGCGGAAGCAAGTGTAAATCAACCGAGAAGATTTTTATAACTATCGCCCCGAAAAAGTAAGTGGGAAGCGATATTCCTATCATCGTAAACACCGTAACCGCGTAATCGAGCGCGGAATATTGATGAGTCGCGCTTGAAATGCCTAGCGGTATGGCGATCAAAAACTGAAGTACCGTGGCTACTAACGCTATAGCGAACGAAACCCACATGTTTTCGGATATAACCTCGTTAACGGACTTGCCGTATTTAAAGGAAGTACCTAGATCTCCCTTTAGAAGATTGCCTAGCCATGTAAAATATCCCGAAAGAATAGAGCCGAATTTTTGCCCCGCGCTAGCCTTTACGTAGGCGGTGCCGGTTATTATGCTTTTAGCATTATATGAAATGTCGATAACCACTTCGTCGTTTTCGACGGAGCTGCTTACGCCCGAACAAATAAGCAAAGGGGAGCCGCTTGCGTCGTCCTTATAAAATCGAGCCATAACCATGCTTTCCGTTTGAATTTCCAAAACGTATTCGCCGCAAGTATATTTGCCCGCAACGAAAGAATCCCTGTCTTTTTCGGTAAGTAACGCGTTTTCGTGAGATTTTTCGCGAACTTTGCGAGTATACGTACCCGAAAGGTTTATGACGTTTCCGTTTTCGTCCGTTCCTTTTGCGTCTACTTCCAAATTATAATAAGCCTCGGGGACGCTTAATCCGTAAAGCTCTTTAAATCTATCGATATCGTCGTACGTTATAGTTCCCTGTTGCAACTGAGACGAAAACTTATTGTCCACGTAGTCGTTAGGCATCATTCGCACGAGCGAATAGATTATGACCGAAACGCCCAATAGGATTACTATCGATATGCCTAGGCGCTTTATTATGTATTTTAGCATATTTTAGCCTCATGCATTATTCCGCCTGCGTTTTTTGCAGGCGGATTATGCCTTTTACGTTATTGCCGTTTTAATAGCCGAATTTAGGCTTTTTAAAAACGATTTTTGTTTTTGCGTTTTTAGGTTGAAAACCCTAATATTATTTAACCCTTAAAGACATAGAGGTAAGGTCGCTCGTCAATCCTTTGTAAGAGCTGGTATCTTGATTAAAGGTAGAAGCGTCTATCTTTTGATTGTTATAAGCGAACATATCTTGACGTTGATAGGTGGGAAGTTCTACCGCAAGCTCCATAACCAAATCTAAGGCATCGGAATAAAGCTTTTGACGGCTTGCCTTAACGTCGGTCTTTCTGGCTTCGTCGATTATACTCGAAAGCTCGGTTATAAGTCCGAGTTCGTATTTATATTTACCACCCGAGTTTTGAAGAATTTGCTTATAGCCCCAGTTTAATACCGAAGTAGCCTTAGAATCTTTGTGATAAACCTGATACATGTCGGGATCGATGGTAGAGCCCCAAGCCGCAGCCCAAACGGTGAGTCCGCCGCTGGAAAGAAGGCTTAACGCGTCTGCCTTAGTGGTAACTGTTATATCGAAGCCCCAACGATTCAATAAACGAGCAGAATTTGCCAGTGCGTTCCAAGCGGGGTGATCTTGAGTTTCGCCCGCGACGGTAAAGGTGTAAGCGAGTTTTTCGGTTCCGTTAGCCCCACTCTTTTGATATATTCCGTCCACGAGTTCATACTTGCCCTTGGCAACCAAGCTTTGAATGAATTCTTTTTGCTCGTCCGCCGTAAACGTATCTCCCGCTTTTTTGCCCTTAGCCTCGACGAATGTTTTATAATCGGGGTCCACCACGCTTAAATCGGAAGGAATTTTACCGGCGATATAGGGATAATACGAAGTACAATTCTTAGGATAAGCCCAGTTATTCTTAGACATGGAACGATAAATCGGTTCAGCCATCGTGCCGTAGTAACTTACGGTTTTGCTTATATCTATGGTATACATAATGGCGCGACGTACGTAAACGCTGGGGACCTTACCCGCGTTGATACCGATATAGCCGTAACCCGAAGTGCTTACCGTTTTTGCGTCTAACCCTTCGGTCGACTTAACGTCGGATAAAGTTTCGGGTTTAGCGTTGGGTTCGGCAAAATCGATGGAACCGTATTTAAGGTTATCTACCATACGTTGTTCCGAAACGACGCTGTATCTTATCTTTTTAATCTTCGCGGATTTATAAGTTTTTCCGTCGGGAGCCTTAGCGGTAAAGCCGCTTTTGCCTAAATCGTAATAGGGATTGCGCTCGAAGTAAATGTTACCGTTATCGCAGAAATCGCTCGCTTTTATATTTTCGATGCCGCCCGAGGCTTTACTAGCCGCGTAAGCGCCCGCTCCTACGGGAACGCCTATTTTATCGGAAGAGTTAACTACATCCGACAAAAAGCTTTGCGAACCGAATTCTACGCCGAAGTTTTCAACGTAGTCGAACTTAGCGATATGGTCGCTGTCCGAATAATAATACATGGGAGCTACGCCTATACCGAAGTTCCAAATCGCCTTGGGATCTACGCCGTTGATGGTTATAGATAAAACCTCGTTATTGGCGACGCTTCCGTCCGCGTTATAACTAGCCTTAGGATAAGTTACCGTTCCGTCGTCCGTTATGGAAACGTTGCCTTTTGCGTCGGTCGTATATTTTTTCTTAACGAAAGTTATCGAATCGTCTTTATTTGCAAACTTAATGCCGCTTATGTTTTTAACCGTGTGCGAACCCGAGCTTTGCTTAAAGAAAGCTT
Source organism: uncultured Acidiphilium sp. (assembly GCA_964452295.1). Taxonomy (GTDB): domain Bacteria; phylum Bacillota; class Clostridia; order Christensenellales; family Borkfalkiaceae; genus HGM11416. Next base: position 20,447 of record CAYVKZ010000002.1, on the reverse strand, counting down.
CCATTTCGGCGTTTGCGAGATATTCGCTGAGTGAAGAAGCGGTAGCCCAGTATTGAATTACGTTGGTCAAGTTCGCAGGCGTGGTGTTCAACGCAAAAACCATCTCGATCGCTTGATCTTTGGTATAATTAGCCGCTTTAGAAAAATCGGTATCAAGAGCAAACGACATTTCTTGCTTCTTTTTGTTCCAAGTTAAAAGCCCTTCGTTATAGAAAAACGCTTGAACGTCGGTAGTGAAAACTATGCTCTTGCCGTTTTTATCTTTCGTTACTTCTTCGCCGTCTTTGTTATAGAACTTAATGTCGCCGTAAGTTCCGACGGCGGTGGTATAATCGCTTTCGAGCTCTTCTCTAAAAAGACCTTTCACAGTATCCGTTCCGACTACTTTGTCGTAATCTTCTACGATATGGGCGTTAGCGTCGCTATTGTTTTTTGCCAAATAGCTGACGAGCTCTTCGCGGATTTCGCTAGCGTTAAGCGACCCGTCTTTATCACCGATAGCGGTAATCGCGGCAATGAGAGCATCTATACGAGCGCTAGCCTTGGTTTGGAATTTCATGTTAAAGTTTTTTTGTTGGCTTTCGTCTTCGCTCTGAGTCCTGTAAGCCTGAAGCCCTACTATATCCGTAGAGTAAATAGTACTGGAACCCGTGTACGCGGGATCTAAGTAGACGTAGTAGTTAAACAACACGTCCTTAATGGTCAGCGGACTGCCGTTTGAAAACTTTATATTGTTTTTAAGCGAGAAGTAATAAGTGGTAGTATCGCTTTTAGAATCGTAAACGATACCTAAATCTTTGGTTATAACTTCTTCTTCGTCGCCCCAAGTGTAGTTGCCTTCCTTATCGTTGCCGAGCATTCCGAGTTGAGTCATACCCGCAACGTTGCTGTCCGCCGCGTTGGTCGCAAAGAAGGGGTTAAACACCTTATCTACCGCTTGCGACGAAAATATAAGTGCGTCTGTTTCGTTATCGTACGTTTTTACGTTGGTATTGCCCCCGCCCGTACTGTTTTGCCCGCCACCGTTACTGCTAGAGCTGTTATTGCCTTTGTTTCCGCATGCCGTCGTAAAACACAACGTAGCGCTCAAAACGAGCGATAAAAGCGCGGTGGCTTTCTTTTTGAAAGTGTTTTTCATTTTTTCTCCTATATAAAAAGTTAAATTTTTACCGATTTTAATTTTTGATTTTATGATTATCTGCGATTTTACCGTCGGCTGACTATTTTTCAGACCTTTCAGCCATCGAAACGGTGCAATTTTCTATTTCGTTACCGCCCGCGTTTTTAAAAGCGATATTCCAAACGCCGTCCGTTTTAGCCTCTATAATTTCGGGCTTGTTCAATAATTTTACTACCTTATATTCCGTTATTTCTACGCTCACGTTTTTAAACGAACAATTTTTAGCCGAGCCGCAAAGGGGAGCAACGACAACCTTATTCATAACGCCGGAATAATCCGCAACTACTTTAAGACAAGCGTTTTTAAAAGCTATGTTTTTAACGGTTATACCGTTTAAATCACCGAGCAAACTCGCCCGCACGGTGCCGATTTCTTCGCCGTCGTAATCCGTTTCGGTATAGTTGCCGTTTGTGCTTACTACAAAATTGCTAAGCGTTATCGTGTCGTTATATCCCTCTATTCCGACGAATTTAACGCAATTTTTAATATCTTCGAATTTTGCGTCGTTTAAGTCGCCGCTAAACTTACTTTCGTCTATTTCGAATAAAGAAGCAAAATCTACTTCCGCACCCTCGAAATCGATATCGTTCATAATCAAAATCGATTTACCCTTGTAGGCTCCGTCCGAAGAATAACTGAGAGCGTTCAATTCGCTAGCCGTCCTTATTATTTTGTAATCGCCCTTGATATAACGCGCGTAAATAGGTTTAGATGCTACTTCTTCCTCGCTTTCTTCGAATTTAAAGCCATCGGCAAACGGTACCGTTAATTCTTTATCCTCGTAAAAATCGCCAGTCGGAGTATATCCTTCGCGATTGTCGGCGGCGGCAAGTATGCCTTTTTTTACGAAACTTTCTTTAAACGGAACCCCGACGTTCGTTTCGTAACTACCTATCGGCTCGGAATCGTCGGAACTGTAAATAACGTATTTGTAAACGGTATTTTTAACCCATTTGGCGTAAAGAGTAACGCCCTCGTCGCCCACTTCGTCGACTTCGAAATCCCATTTATCCGAATAAGTAACGTTTTCGCCGTCTACGGTTTTCGTTTTGTACCAACCGATAAGGCGATAATTTGCTCTTTCTACGTTACTGTTGTCGTCAATATCGTTTAAATCTTTTATGGTTTTTTTCGCACCTTCTTCGAAACCGTAACGCGCCTCTATCGCGCTGTCGCTGTTTTTATAAGTGCCGCCTTCAAGCTCGTATACGACTTTTATGCCCGTACGCTCTTCTTTTCCGCACGCGACGAAAAAACAGCAAGAAAACGCTAAAATCAGCGCTAAAATTGTTATAATCGTTGTCTTTTTCATAATTTTTTTCTCGTCCGATAGACTTTTTTATAGTAGGTGTGTATCTGCCCGCGCGCTTTAGAAGAAAGCGCGCGGATGCTTTTGATAAAGAAAAAGCATCGCGAAATTTTTCGCATTTTTTATTTTTTTGCTATCTCTTGCCGTTTTTAGCCTCGGCTTTTGCCTTTTTTTAGACTTTTTAATCGCTTTTCGCATTTTTTAAAGACTTTTTCGCCGTTTTCGACGGTTTTTTTGCGGTTTTTTAGCCGCGTTTTTGAAAAATGCGCGAAAAACGCCCTAGCATAACTTTAGCATGCGAATTATATCACTTTTTGCGCTCGTCGTCAACTATTTAATAATTCCCGCCCCCACAAAAATCGCTTTTCGGTATAAAAATTTTTTATATCAGGTATAAGAAGGTAAACTTTTGCCAAGCTTTTTGCTCTAAAGCGATTTTAAATATCGATTTTTAGCGGCTTTTCAGCCTAACCCCGATAATTTTTGCGGTTAATTTTTAGTGTAAGCGCGTTTTGATTGACTATTTTTTTTAGCTCTGCTAAAATCTTCGTATTAAAAAATTTCGTAGCTTGCTAAAATTTTGCCTTTTTAGCGATTTTTACTAAAAAATTTTAATTAAAACGACTTTACTAAACGCAAAAATCTTAAGTGACCTTTATGAACGACTTACACTCCTACGATTTGAAAGACAAAGACTTAAAAACCGAAGCAAAAAGATATCGCCCGACGATATTCGCCTGTTTTTTCGGGTATATCACGCAATCGATTGTCGTCACCTTTGCACCGCTACTGTTTTTAACTTTCGAAAGTTCTTACGGCATACCGCTTTCGCAGATAACGCTGCTTATAAGCGTGAATTTCGCATTGCAACTTTTAATTGACTTTAGCGCGGTGTTTTTTATCGATAAAATCGGCTATCGCGCGTGCTCGATCGCGGCGAACGTCTTTGCCGCTTGCGGACTGATCTCGCTGGCGCTTCTGCCCGAAATTCTACCGCCCTTTAGCGGGCTTTTGATTTCGGTAGTGTTGTACGGCATCGGCGGCGGGCTTTTGGAAGTAGTGATAAGCCCCATGGTCGAAGCTTGCCCGAACGATAAAAAAGAGCAAACCATGAGTCTCTTGCACTCTTTTTATTGCTGGGGTTGCCTTGCCGTATCTCTTTTATCCACCGCCTTTTTCGCGTTATTCGGAACCGAAAATTGGCATATTCTATCAATTTTGTGGGCGATTGTCCCCGCCGTCGACGCGATTTTGTTCGCTTTTGTTCCCATAAAAACGCTCAACGAAGACAGCGAACCCATAAAGCCGAAAAAACTTTTTAAAAACTCGAAATTTTGGCTTTACGCCTTGATTATTCTGTGCTCGGGCGCAAGCGAACAAGCGATTTCGCAATGGGCGTCTTCCATAGCCGAAAAAACGCTTAACGGAAATAAAGCGCTCGGCGACCTTTTAGGTCCGTCGGTTTTCGCCGCCGCTATGGGCTTAAGCAGACTTTTATACGGAAAATCCAACGGAAAACATAATTTAGAAACGTTAATGCTTATCAGCGGCGCGGGTTGCATTTTAAGCTACGCGCTTATAGTAATATCGCCGTCGGCAGTCGTAGCGTTCGCCGCAATGGGACTTTGCGGGTTCTCGGTGGGAATTTTATGGCCCGGCTCGCTTAGCTCGGCTTCGACTAACGTAAACGGCGGAAACGCGATGTTTGCCCTGCTCGCCCTTTTCGGCGACCTCGGTTGCATGAGCGGTCCTTCGCTTGCGGGGCTCGTTTCCGGAGCCTTCGGCGACGATTTGAAATCGGGAATTTGCGCCGCGGCGATTTTTCCGATAACTTTAATCGCCTGTTTGATATTAGCCAAAAAATCTGCAAAAAAAGGCAATTAAAAATCCGATGAAGCTCGTAAAAAAACCGCTCGATAGATAGCAAAACCTATTAAAATCAAAAACAAAAGTGCCGTTAATCGACTTATAGCGGCACTTTTAATATTTTTGTCGACAAAAAAGACGAGCTTGTTAAGCCCCCCTAAATTTGTATAACTTTAGGAGATTCACTTCAAAATGGGGTGTACCCCTTTTCGGCTCGTCTTTTTTAACTGTTTAGTTGTTATTAGGTTAAACAAATTATTCAACGAACATTCTGAATTCGAGCGAATAAGGTACCGGGTATTTTTCGTTTGCCAACGCGCGAGCTTCTTCATCGTTCAAATTGCCTTGTTTTTTGCAAATAGCCGTGTAAATATCCGTCCAAAGATTAGAAAGACTTCTTTCGCCCTCTTTTAAATTGTTCAGAACGAAATCCGGTGTCAAAACTTCGGCGGCGCGTTCGGGTAAATTTAACCCCAAAAGCGCTTGCGCGTAAGCAAGGCGCAACCTGCCCTCTGCTTTAAGTTCGGGAGACAACTCCTCGTAAAGCGCTATTGCCTCGGAATATTTTTCGTTTTCGACCAAAATGCTCGCATACTCGCTTAAAAAGGCGTAACAATCGCGCGCGGCGGGTTGCTCGTAAGCCTTTTTCATAAATTCCAAGCCTTTTTCGTCGTTCGAATAATCGTTGAAATAAATCATCGCAAGGCAACGATACGCCCAAAGCGAGGGTTGCTTTTCGATAGATTTTTCGAAGTCTTTTTTAGCGGTTTCGTAATCGTCGCCGATATAGGCGTTTACGCCCGCTTGATAATAAGTATACCAATGGTCGCCGCCGCTCGTTTTTGCCGAAGCAATCAAGCGTTCGTGCCAAAAATCGCCGTTTATGTAAGAAACGGGATATTCTTCGGGCGAACGATACGCAATATATCCGTTATCGAGCAAATCGTTATAATCTTTTGTTTGCTCGTCGGACAGAGAGCTGTCGAATAAGAGCTCCGAGCTTACGGGAAGTTTGCCGTTTAACGCGCGAACTCTGTTTTCCAACGCGCCGAAACCGCTTCCGTCGCTTATCTTTTTAACCGCGCCGCTTATGTTTATAGAAGGCAAATCGCACGGAGCAATTATTTTTTTGCGAACTACTAAATCGTTCAAATGCTCTTTAACCGCTTCGATAGCGCGATTCCAATCGCCGTAAAGCCGATTATCCTTTCCGTCGATATAAGTATAGCCCTCGGTCCATTCCCAGACCTCGTGCGCGGGCATGGGAATATGCTCGAGCTGAGTGTTTAAAATTCCCGCCTGCAACTCGATATAAGCCTGCCCTTTCTCGGACAAAAACTCGTTCCAATGCCTGCCGCCGCGGCTTGCGCCCCATAAGAACAATTTTCTGCTTTTTAAGCGTTTGTCGGAGTATTGCAAAAGTCCGTTGCCGTCGGGATCCGCCGCAACGATCCATTTATCCTCTTCGGCGGGAATATTATAAAAGTTATCGATTGCGTTTTTTCTGTTCATCGAAAAGGTTCCGTCTATGCCGTCGCAAAAAGGAACGGGCTTTTTTTCGACGAGATAATGGTCTTCTAAATAAGAACAGTAAAACGCCTCGCGCGCGGGCACGACCACCCGCGTGGTAGGCTTTTCGGGGAAAGCCATGTTCGTCCACCAATACATGTATCGCGCTTCGTCGGAAGTGTTTTCTACGCGGGTTCTTACATATAAAGCGGCGCTGCCTTCGGGCAAATACGCAGTGACCGAATACGCCAAGCCGCGAATTCGCTCGTATTCGTAAAAACGAACGGCGTTATCGCCTATTAACTCGCAAAACATCGGCGAACACGTAAACGGATTGTGCCCCTTTACGCCGAGGTTGAATTCCACTCCGCCCGAAAGCCACGCGTCGCGCAACGCAAGATTGCACGGTTGCAACACCGAGTTGGTATATAATAAATCTCTCTTATGCTTTTTATCGTAAAGCGACCACAATTTACCGCCGAAATCGGGCAAAAACACAGCCTTTAAAAATTCGTTTTCTAAAACGACCGCTTTATGCTTGACGTTTTTTTTCACTCTGTCGTAACGGTCTTGCAGTTTATACGGGCTTACATGCGCGACTTTGCCGACGCCTAAATATTGCTTTTCTTCGTCGGTGACGTTCGCGCTCACTTCGAAACGCGAGTTAAAGCCTTCTATTTTTTTTGCGCTGCGCATGTCCGGTAGCGGATTTTGCTCGCCGAACGTGGCTGAATTTATGATTATTTCGGTAACTTTGTTCATCTCATTTCCCTTTCTTTTTAGGTCATCGTTTTTTGCTTGTATTTTAGCATAAGGTAAATAATGCGTCAATGAAAAGCAATGACATATTTTTGCACAAGCAATACATTTTTTACCTTTTTTTCGCGGCTTTATCGAACTTTTATACCACTTGTTTCCAGCCTGTTTTTTAATCGCCGCTTAGTTCGCAAAAAATATCGAAAGTCCGCCTATAAGCCCGTTATCGGCACTTTCGTTTACTTTTACGAGCATAACCGCCGTGCGAAAATTACTTATTCGAGATAGAAAACTTGTTGCAAAAGCGGCTGAGCGCCCGTGTTTTCGTCGTTTTCCATGGTCATAACGTCTTTCATGTATTCGTTCCATTTTGCGACGATCGGACTTAATGCCTGCGTTTTGGCGGCGTATTCTATGCCTTTTTCACATTCGTAATATCCGAAAACTTCGTCGCCGCAGAGCCAAATTGAATAATTCTTTATTCCCGCCGATTTAAGCACTTCGATCATTTCGTTCCAAATTTCGTTGTGGCGGCGAATATATTCTTGCTTTTTGCCGGGCTTTAAAAGCGCTTTCCAAGCATAACGTTCCATATTTATCCCCTTTTACTTTTTAATCGCGTTTACGAAGCCCGCGGTTATGTTTTGCGGACGAGTAATCGCTCCGCCTACGACTGCGCAAAACGCACCGCTGTCTAGCGCGAGCTTAAGCTCTGCGGGAGTAGAAATTCCGCCCTCAGCGATAACGCGAGCCTTTAAGGTATGCGAAGCCTTTTTTATAAGGTCGAAATCGGGAATTTTTATACCCCTGGTTTTTTGAGTATAGCCGCGCATGGTGGTGCCGATAAAATCGAATCCCAGCTCGTCGGCGGCAAGCATTTCTTCGTAACAAGAAGTGTCTGCCATAAGAAGCGCGTCGGGAGCGATTTTGCGAACTTCTTTTGCGAATTCCGCAAGCGTTACGCCGTTCGGGCGCAAGCGGTCGGTCGCGTCGAGCGCGATAATTTCGGCGCCGCAACTCAAAAGCTCCTCGATTTCTTTCAAAGTAGGCGTTATATACACCTCGGACCCCTCGTAATCGCGTTTAACGATGCCTATTACGGGCAAATCCACGTTCTTTTTAATTTCGGTAATATCCTCGGCAGTATTTGCGCGAATACCTACGGCGCCGCCTTGCTTTGCGGCAAGCGCGAACCTACCCATTATAAACGAGCTGTGCATAGGCTCGTTTTCAAGCCCCTGACAAGAAACTATCAAGCCCCCCTTAAGGGTGTTTTCTATTTCGTTTTTATTCATTTTAAAGACTCCTCGCTTTTAAGTTTTGCAAATTTAGCCGCGCCTATTATTCCCGAAGGATTTTTTGCGGTTTTAAGCGTCAACGCCCGCCTATACGGGAAAGGCATTTCGTTTATTTCGAGCATTAAACGCTTGACGAGCCGTTCGCTCTGTCTGCTTATGCCCCCGCCGATAACGACGCATGGCGGATTGTAAAATCCGACAACCATCGTAAGCACGTGCATCACCTCTTTAGCCCAATTCGAAATAATCGAGACGTAAGTTTTGTCGCCTTGCTCGGCTTTTTCGAATGCGTCCGCAACTCTTATATTTAAAAGTTTGCTAAGTGCCGAAACCGAAGCGCTTTTATCCACGATTCCGCGCCCGCCTATCGACGGCAAATATCCGATTTGCCCCGCTATGCCTTGCTCGCCCGAAAGCGGCAAGCCGTTTTTAACCATTATACCGCCCACGCCCGTACCTAAAGAAAGGTAATAAAAATCGCCGTCCCCTTCGTTAGGTTCAGCCAAAGCGCCCGCCGCGATGTCGTTTAAAACGAACGCGGGTACGCCGTAGCGATTTTGCAACAATTCTTTAAGCTTAACGCCGGTATAACGAGGAATGTTTTCGTTCGCGTAGGCGATAGAGCCGTCCGACGCGACCATTCCCGCCGTAGAAACGCCTATCAAATCGAATCCGCCCTTACTTTTTTGCTTATCGCAAACCGAAAACGCGACTTTAAGCAGTTCTTCGGCGCCGAGCGCCGCTTTCGAAGGCACTTCCCCCTCGCTAAACAACGTAAATTTTTCATCGAACAGTCCGAATTTTAAATTGGTTCCGCCTATATCGAGCGCAAAAATTTTCATATCGTAATATAGCGGCGACAAAACGCCTCGCTCCTTAATCGCACTTTAAAATCGACTTCCGCCGTTTTTGGCGTTGCAACTTTAAACGGATAATTATCCGCCAAAAAAACGTCTTTTAAAGCACGAAAATCTATTTTTCTTTTATTTTACACTAAAATTACTCGAATGTCTACGATTTTTAACCGTTCGCCAAAAAAACAAATCGACAAAAAACGGAAGTTATTTGCGCGCGCTAAAATCATTTGCTTGAAAAAACGCGGGGTTTGTGCTACAATAATAAAAAAATAAGGCGGATATAACATGACAAGCAAAGCAAACGGAATAAAAAACGGCGATATTTCTTCGTTTTACGCGGGCTCGCACGAGTATCTTGCGATGCTCAATCTTTACGACTCCGCCGTCAAACAGCTCAAAGTTAAGCTCGAGGTTTTAAACAGCGAGTTCAACGTGCTTTACGACAGAAACCCCATTCACCATATCGAAAGCAGACTAAAATCGGCGGAAAGCATTATCGCCAAGCTCGTAAAAAAAGGCGTGCCGATGACTATCGAATCGGCAAAGCAAAACCTAAACGACATCGCGGGGGTGCGAGTCGTTTGCAGTTATATCGACGACGTTTATCGCGTTGCCGAAATGCTACTGCGCCAAACCGACTTGCAACTGGTAAAGCGACAAGACTACATCAAAGACCCCAACTACAACGGCTATCGCTCTTTACACCTGGATTTAAAAGTGCCCGTTTATTTGTCCGATCGAACCGAGTACGTCATCGTCGAGGTTCAAATTCGAACCATCGCGATGGACTTTTGGGCGAGTTTGGAGCACGACGTAAGCTATAAAGTCGATCCTTCGCACTTGCCGAGCGGCATAAACGAAGAGATGCTGGAATGTTCGAACAAAATCGCCGAAATCGACGCAAAAATGCAAGACATGTATAAGCGCATAATGGCTGCCGAACAATAATTTTTAAGCCACCGCATTATTATGCTTTTAAATTTTCGATTTAATTTTACGAGGCGTTAGGCGTTATGAACGAAAAAATCAACGAAGAAAACAAACGATACGTTTTGATAACCGGCGCGCGCGGCGGAATGGGCGCAGCGGCGGTTAAATCTTTTTTAAATAAAGGCTACGGCGTGGTTGCGTTGGATAAAGGCACGGACGACGAAAGCGAGGCAAACGCGGCAAACGAAAACGAAAATCTTTTCTTTATAGGTTGCGACGTAACCGACGAAAACTCCGTGCTTTCAGCCTTGCAAAAAGTAAAAAGCGTAACGCAAAATTTATGCGCGATAATTCATTTCGCGGGAGTTTACATGCTCGATTCGCTCATAGAAATCGAGCCCGAAAATTTTGAAAAGATATTTAAAGTGAATTTATTCGGGGCGTTTTTGATAAATCGAACCTTCGTTCCGCTTTTAAGCAAAAAAGGCAAAATCATAATGGTAACGAGCGAACTTGCCGCGCTAAAACCGCTACCCTTTACCGGGCTTTACGCGGTAAGCAAAATCGCGCTGGATAACTACGCGTACTCGCTGAAAATGGAACTTCAGCTGAAAGATATTTTCGTTTCGGTCATTCGCGCGGGCGCGGTAAGCACCGGGATGCTCGGCGTTTCTACATCTGCGTTGGATAAGTTTTGCGACAAAACGAAAACTTACGCCGTAAGCGCGGATCGCTTTAAAAAAATAGTAAACGCTATAGAGGCAAAAAGCGTTCCGCCCGAAAAAATCGCGCAAAAAACGCTGAAAATATTCAACGCGAAATCGCCGAGGTTCGCATACTCGATAAACCGCAATTTTTTGTTGCGACTTTACGGACTCGCTCCGTCGCGCGTTAAATTCGGAGCGATTAAAAAAATTCTCAAATAAAAAACGAAAAAACGAAAAAGGACGTGCAAAAAATGACGCAAACCGAAAAAAAATCCGAGCTTAACCTTTTGCTCGAAAAATACGAAGAATATAAAAAATTAGGGCTTTGCCTTAACATGTCGCGCGGGAAGCCTTGCAAAGAACAGCTCAACCTTTCGATGAAAATGATGGACGTGTTAAACTCCGACGCAGACCTTAACTGCGAAGACGGCATCGACTGCCGAAACTACGGCGTTTTGGGCGGCATCGAAGAATGTAAAAGACTGCTCGGCGATATTATCGAAGTTCCCGCCAAAAACATAATAATTTACGGCAATTCGTCGCTGAACGTTATGTACGACTGTATAGCTCGCTCTATGACGCACGGCGTTTTGGGCAGTACGCCCTGGGCTAAACTCGACAAAGTCAAGTGGCTTTGCCCCGTCCCCGGCTATGACAGACATTTTTCCATAACCGAATATTTCGGCATAGAAATGATAAACATACCTATGCTTAAAGGCGGACCCGATATGGACTTGATCGAGGAACTGATTAAAGACGATGCCGTTAAAGGCATTTGGTGCGTTCCGAAGTATTCCAATCCTGACGGAACCACCTATAGCGACGAAACCGTGCGCCGATTCGCTCGTCTTAAACCCGCCGCAAAAGACTTTAGAATTTATTGGGATAACGCCTATTCCGTGCACCATCTTTTCGCCGACAAACAGGACTTTTTGCTCGAAATTTTAAGCGAGTGCGAAAAAGCGGGCAATCCCGATCTGGCGTATAAATTCACTTCTACTTCAAAAATAACCTTCCCGGGCTCGGGAATAGCCGCGCTCGCCGCTAGCGAAAACAATATTAAAGAAATCAAAAAACAGCTCGGCGTTCAAACCATCGGGCACGATAAAGTTAATCAGCTGCGCCACGTAAGGTTTTTTAAGGACTTAAACGGCGTTAAAGAACAAATGAAAAAGCACGCCGAAATTTTACGCCCGAAATTCAAGCTTGTAGATAAAATTTTAAGCGAAAATTTAGTCGGAATAGCTACTTGGACTAAGCCCAACGGCGGATATTTTATATCACTGGACGTTAAAGGAAGAGCGCGTCAAGTCGTGGAGCGTTGCAGAGACTGCGGCGTGATTTTAACGGACGCGGGCGCGGCATTCCCCTATCATAACGACCCCGAAAACCGCAACATTCGCATCGCGCCGAGTTTTCCGACTTTAAGCGAGCTGAAAACCGCCACCGAAATTTTATGCCTCTGTGTAAAAATCGAAACCCTTTTATCCGCAAATTAAAAAGCAAATTAAAAACAAAAACCCGCCTATAGGTCGATTAACGGCTACTAAAGCGGGTTTTTGTTTTGCATTTTTTACAGGTCATTCTGAGCAAGCACGTTTACGTGCGCGCCGAAGAATCTTGATGGATTACTTACGGATAATTCCAACGAGATCCCTCGACTACGCTCGGGATGACGGTGTTAAAAAACACTACGCTCAAGATGACGGGTTATTAAGCGCAAGCTATGCAAACTAAGGCTTCCCCCGCGCAGAAAACGATTGATTGCAGAAAGCGTAAAACGCATTGGGGGAAGCTGGCGGCGATAGCCGACTGATGAGGGGCTTTTTGCATGTTTTATTACCCCTCATCCGTCACGCTTCGCGTGCCACCTTCCCCCAATTGCGCAGTTGCTCTTAAAATTATCGAGCCGCTTCTGCGCGGGGGAAGGCTTTCTTCTTCGTCATTCTGAGCGGAGCGAATTTATTCGCTCAGTCGAAGAATCTTGATGGATTACTTACGGATAATTCCAACGAGATCCCTCGGCTACGCTCGGGATGACGGTGTTAAAAAACACTACGCTCAAGATGACGGGTTATTAAGCGCAAGCTATGCAAACTAAGGCTTCCCCCGCGCAGAAAACGATTGATTGCAGAAAGCGTAAAACGCATTGGGGGAAGCTGGCGGCGATAGCCGACTGATGAGGGGCTTTTTGCATGTTTTATTACCCCTCATCCGTCACGCTTCGCGTGCCACCTTCCCCCAATTGCGCAGTTGCTCTTAAAATTATCGAGCCGCTTCTGCGCGGGGGAAGGCTTTCTTCTTCGTCATTCTGAGCGGAGCGAATTTATTCGCTCAGTCGAAGAATCTTGATGGATTAAAAGCAGACAATTCCAAACGAGATCCCTCGACTGACGCTCGGGATGACGGTGTTAAAAAACACTACGCTCAAGACGACGGCTAGTTCACGCGTCACCCTGCGCAAGCCTTTTTAATCGTCGTATTTAAAGGACAGAGGAGACTTTCGTTAACGTATGAATGCGAATTTGAGCGACAAAAAAAGCCCGCGTAACTTTGAGCAGACATTAATAAAAAATCTATAGTTTTTTTTCCCGATTTAACCAAAAACAAGTTTTTTAAAACGTGCTTACGAACGCGTTTTTTTGTTTGTTTAGCCAATTTTTCGACGACCTCGCCGTTTTTGCCGATAAAAAAACGCCGTCCCAAAAACTCAACGCCGTTAGAAAAAGTTATTACTTGCGATTTTTTATTAAGTTCGAGTTTTTGTTTTTCGACCGCCCCGCCCAATAAAGAAAGAGCCTTTATTGCCGAATTTTTAAGGGGGAAAATAGCTATTAAATCGTCCATATAACGCAGATAATATTTAACGGAGAGTTTTTCTTTTAAGAGTCTGTCGGCACCGTTAAGGTACAAAAGCGCGAAGCACTGACTGGTTTGATTGCCCATAGGCAGACCTTTTCCCGCAGAAAAAAAGTAGCTGTCGATAATCAAAAACAAAAGTTTTAACATATCTTCGGGGATATTAAGCGATAAAAGAATGTTTTTCAAAACGTCGTGATCGATACTGTTAAAATATTTTTTTATATCGGCTTTAAGGAAATAACCGGTATTGCCGTAAGTTTTATAATGCTTGAGCATAAAACGTTTAAGTGCGGCTACTGCGCAGGAAGTGCCTTTTTTTTTACGGCAAGCGACGTTATAAAAAACCAATCGCCGCTCGAGTAGCGGTGTTAAAAAATTATCGCAAATGCTGTGTTGCACTACCCTATCGCGATAAGTAATAGCCTGAATTTCGCGTTCTTTGGGGTCATATATCATAAATTTATGATAGCCGCCGATTTTATATTTTCCGTAAAGCAAATCGTAATGCAGTGCCCAAAGGTTTTTTGAAAGATTAAGTTCGAATTCGATTACTTCCTTTTTAAACCGTTTGCTTTTGCGTGCGCGCATATGCGCCTTATATAGCGATTCGAACGAGATTGCTTGCAAAAACTGTTTACTATGGCGGTTTTTGCTATTTTTATCGTTAGAAAAATTTTCCATAAAACTCCTTAAAAAATAAAAAAGGATCGGCGGGAACGTATCGCAAATCGCAAAAGAGCGAATTAGTGAGGTTAAATCTTGCTGAAAATCGATTTTAATAAATCGATGAAAGCGAAAGAAATGCTCCGTCGCGATTACCGCCGATCAATTTTGCCCGCTTAAACTACGTAAGCGAGAAGGGAGTAGAGTTCCTTTGTTCCTTAGTACTCGCGCGAGGCACTTGCCCCGCGCCGCCGACCGTTTTACTAAAAGCGCGTCGGAAAAAATCCTTACGCCTCGGAACAAATCGGGGACAACGCCTTGATTAGTATTGTTGACGTTGTTGTTATTGTTAGAATTGCCGTCGTTATTGACGTTCCTCGCGTTATTACTATTGTTATAATTAGGCGAGCGCAACCAGAAGTTGCACAATAACTTTTTCTATTAACCCTCTCCCATATCCTCGCCGAACGACAAATCGCCGTCCGCCGTTGATACCTTTTTTGTCGAGCCGCGCTTTTTATCGCTTGTAGCCCATTTTTCCAAATACATTAAACATTCGGCTTGTTGCAAAGCTATTTGCTCGTATTGCTTGAATAAGATGCAGTTTTGCTCTGCGGCAAGCTCTGCAAAATAACCTAACATATTTAATTCCGTTTGCGCTTTTTCTTGATAACCGAAACGCTCTTGACCTAGCGGAAGCGAATTTGCCAAGTATAAATATTCCAAAACGTTAAGAATATAATTTTGCAACCGCACGACCAAAGTAAATCTGAATTTGACGGGCGATTTTTCGGTTACGGTTAAAATATATTTGGCTAAATCTTTAGCCTTTGTGAATACGTAAAGATTATTCTTTTTTTGCATTTTTTTGTTTTGAAAGTGCCGTTAATCGGCTTATAGGCAGGTTTTTGTGTTAAGCGCGAGTGGTGCGAAAGGCTTCTTTTCTTTCGGTCATTCTGAGCGGAGCGAGTTTTACGAGCGTAGTCGAAGAATCTTGCTTGAGTTTTTGCGGATTATTCAAACGAGATCTTTCGACTTCGGGCGCTAACGCGCCCTTCGCTCAAGATGACGGTGACCTTAATTTAAAACAGATCCCTCGACTACGCTCGGGATGACGGTTAGGTCTATAGGTCATTCTGAGCAAGCGAGGAACGAGCGCGTCGAAGAATCTTGCTTGAGTTTTTGCGGATTATTCAAACGAGATCTTTCGACTCGCTAACGCTCGCTCAAGATGACGGTGTTATCATTACAGGTCATTCCGAGTAAGCGCGGTTACGCGCGCATCGAGGAATCTCGCTCATTTTTTGGCGGGGCGAGGCGCTGCGTGAATACGCTACGCGCCGTCGCCCCGCGGGATTGCGGGCTTCGCCCGCGGATTTCCCCGCGCCTCTCACTACTTTGGAAAGCCGAGATCCCGAAGCTTCGCTTCGCCGCTACGCGGTTCGACTCGCTATCGCTCGCTCAGGATGACGTCGGCTTTTCTTGTCCTTTTGGCGGGCGCGGGGGCTCGACTACATGTCGAGCCACAAAGCGGGGACAACGCCTAGATAAGTATTGTAGACGTTGAGGCTAAAGTCAGAATGGCCGACGTTACCGACGTACCTCGAGCCATAACTACTGCGATAACTAGGCGAGCGCAACCAGAAGTAGCCGTTGCCGTTACTATACATGCATAGGTTGTTTGCGGCTGCATAGTCGCTCGGTTTATGCGCACGAACGCTATCGCTACCTGTGCTTGTGCTAAATCCGTAGTCCGAATTCGTTATCTCTTGCTCGGAAAGTAAGAAGATTTTATCGCTTGTATCCGCGCAAGCATAATCGTTTACGCCGTTATTCCAGAGCGTTGAACTAGGGCTTGTGCTGCGAGCGCTGTTATCTACTAACGTCGTTTGTATTAGCGCTTGTTGAGCTGCCGTAAACGCTTTGTTTAAGAAATCTTCGTTTAGCCATGCCTTTATATCGCTATATTCATAGTTATTGGCATAAGTTCCGCTTGGCACTCCGTCGTTCGTATTGTAATATTCGCCGTCATCGCTATTATACGTATACGTTGCAAGATAAGACTGAACGTCGATTATGCTTTCGCAGAACAAGAACGCTTTTCCGTTATCTTTAGTTAATATACGCCACTTTAAAGGCTCGACCTTGAAGTAGTAGATTTGCCCGTCTACAACCGATTCGCCGTTTGCAAATTTAGAAGCGCTATCGCATTTGCGGGCGGTTACTTTTTCGTAATATTCGCCGTCGCTTCCTAAATAATAGCCTTTTGCGTTTACAGTGTCGGTTATAGTTACGCTATCTTCTTTTAAACTTTGCGGATAAGAACCGAAATAGATATACTTGCCGTCGGGAGAAATAGTGTAATTATCGCCCGGTACGGGAACCGGCGTTACGTAATTAGGATCGGGTGCCCCGCAAACGGTGCAAGCGCCGCTAACGTAATTACAATTTTCGGTTACGGTATGCGACCTATCGCGCGAGCAAGTTTTTGTATGCGTGCCGTTTCCGTTAGAAATCCACGCGCCGTAGTTATGTTCGAGCTTATCGATGGTTTCTTGTTCTTTAAGCACTTTTCCGCAACCGGGAACTGAGCAGACGGAGCCGTCCGTTTTGCCGAAGGTGGTGCAAGTTGCCGCGTAGCCCTTTACTACCTCGGGAACGTGGTCTTCGGTTTTATCGATTTTTTCGCTTATCAAATCGCCGCAGTTAGCGCATTTTTTGTGGCGCAAGCCTTCTTGAGCGCAAGTAGCTTCTTCGTCGATAATCCAATCGCCGTAATTATGTTCGAGCGCGGGGATTATATTCTTTTTGAACACTTTGCCGCACTTACAGCAAGTGTAAAGCGTGTAGCCTTGAACTCCGCAAGAGGCGGGATACTTAAAGCCGTTATCGAGCACGTGTTCGCAAGTATCTGCCACTCTGTTTAAAGCGTAAACTATCATATCGTCGTATACGCATTTCGCAAACGACGTCGAGCCGACTAAGTTCCTTAAATACGCGTGCTCCCACGTTAAGCCCGAAAGCATGACAAAGCCCGAACCGTAGTCGTATTCGACGAGCGTGGGATTGCCTTTGCCGTCTACTAAAATTACATTCGCGCCCTCGGGTAAATTAGTAAACGAGGTGTGACTGCAATAAGTGTTGTATAACAACGAATCCGTAAGCGCGGTGCCGCCGGTAAGTTCTGCTGTCACCACGGGATTTACGCTATCCATTATATAGTTATAGTTAGAATAGTAATTGGTTTTGCCAACTCCGCCGGGGAAGGTGTAGCTTATTTCGCCGCTCGCCCAGCCGTGGTCTGCAGAGCCGTAGATTACCGCGCCGCCGTTTTCGGCAAATTCTGCTATTACCGCCGAAGCCGCTTTTATGTTGTTATACGTAGAAGTCGTTTGGTCGTTTGCGACGTAAACGAGGTCATAGTTATATAATTCTATGGTAGAAAGTTGCGAGGAAGTTATTACGTTCCAGCCGCCGATATATCCGTTATCCGCCAAGGCTTTGAGCATGGTAGCGTTTGCGGAAGAATCCCAAGGCAAGCGGTCTTGAACCAAAAGCACGTTACTCTCGCCGCTCTTTAGCATGGGGAGCTCAACCGAATATTCGTCGCCGCAGTTAGAGCATTTATACTTTTTGTAACCTGCCTCTAGTTTTGTGGGGTGTTTTTCGGATACGAGCGCGTAGCTGTGCGAACCCGCCGGGATAGTTTCGGTGTATTCGTCTTTACATACGGAGCAAACGTAAAGTATTTGACCTGCTTTTTCGCAAGTAGCGTCTACGCGGCTCGAAACGGTCCATTCGTGCGAACCGGCGGCTAAAGTTATTTGATATTGCTTTCCGCAACCCTTGTTTGCACATTCGTATTTGATATATCCCGCGTTTTCGCAAGTCGCGTTTTTGCGCTCGGTTTCGGCATAATCGTGCCCGATTGCGGGGATTTTTGCGGTGGTTGCCGCATTGCAACGCGTGCAAGTCGACGTTCTAACGCCCTCTTTTTCGCAAGTGGCTTCCGTAGTTATTTTCCATTCGCCGTAATTATGCCCGAGGGCGGGAATATATTCGCGCGCTTTTATCACTTCGCCGCAAACCGAGCAGTGACTGCCCGCCGTGTAGCCGCCCTCTTCGCACGTTGCCGCTACAGCTTCGTCGGTCACAGGGGTGTGAACGTGGTCTACGTCGTAGCCTTTTAGCCAAGCTTTCATTTGCTCTAAGTTATCGAAAATGCGAGTTTTCGCGCCCGCTTGCCCTATGTCGTAAAGGCTTAAAAGCAAGTTGCCTTTATAGTCTTCTAAGTTAACGCCTATCGTCGCGTATTCGCTGTAGCGCCAAATTCCGTCTTTGCCCTTAGTGAGCGCAAACGTGTTTATGCCGCCGTTGTTTAAGCCCGTGTAGTAAATGTCTTCGTAATATGAAAGATAAGGAACGTAAACCGCGAACTCGATGTTTTCGCCCGTGCAAGCGATACAGCGGCGCCACATGTTGCCGTCTTGCGTTAAATATACCGCAACGCGGTCGAGCTTAGCGCCCTCGTTTACGTATAAAAGTACGCCGTATTCGTTGATTATGTTAGGTCCGTATGCGCTCTTGATGTCGTCGATTACGAAATACATGCCGTAGGTCGGGTGCTCGCTGTCGGGCGTTACGTTGTCGATAAACTTCTCGCCGCAACGCGTGCATACGCCGTTTTTGTATTCGTGCCCCAATGCGGGAACTTCGAAATCGTCGAACTCGCCGCATACCGTGCAGGTGCGGCGTTCTTTGCCTTTTTCGGTACAAGTAGCTTGTTTAACTATCGCCTCGACTTGCCATTTGTGCCCCGCGGGAAGTATTTCTACGTCCTCAGCCCCGCAAGAGAGGCATGTTTTGTATTTCTTGCCGTCGTATAAGCAAGTGGCGGGTTCGGTTTGAGTCTCGCTCCAATTATGCCCCGCTTTTATCACTTCGTCGTATTTAGCCGTGCATCCTACGCGCGTGCAACTATATTGTTTTACGCCGTCTTTGGTGCAGGTTTCTTCTTTTGTTACGGTGCCGTCGTCCCAGAGGTGCGTTAATTGCTCTATGTAGTCCGCTTTATAGCTTAAACCGCAAGAACATTCGTAGTATGTGTAGCCGACCGACGAACAAGTCGGCGCTACCACCGTGGGCTTGTAGTCATGCGCGTGCTTTTTGCTTTCGTAGCCGCAGCTTAAGCACTTGCCGTTTACGTCGAAGTCGTGCCCCGTTTCGTCTATCGTAATGGTCTTTTTGCCACCGCAGTTAGCGCATTCGTAAATTATTTCGCCCTTTTCGGTACAAGTCGGGCTTGTTTGCTTTACGAATTCGTAATCGTGCCCGAGCGCGGGAATTACTTCCGTATAAGCGGCTGTGCAGCCCGCGCGCGTGCAAGCGTATTCTTTTTCGCCTTGGCTTTCGCAAGTCGCTTTGGTTTCGGATTTGACCTCGTAGTCGTGCCCGAGCGCCGGAGTTACTTCGGAAAAATCTTTGTCGCAAAAACGGCAATGTATTTCTTTAAGACCGGTGGTCGTACACGTCGCCGGTGTTTCGGAAACGGTTACCGCGTCGTGATTTACTTTGGCGAGCGTTTGCTTTTGCTCTTCACCGCAAAGAGTGCATTCGCGCTTTTGCGAGCCTTCTTCTTTGCAAGTGGGTTCTTTTATTATAACCCAGTCGCCGAATACGTGGTCGCAAACTTGAGGTTGCGGTTGCTCGCCGCCCGAGGGCTTGCCTCCGCCGCCGTTACCGCCATTGCCGTTACCGTTGTTACCTTGGTTGCCTTGGTTTCCGCCGTTGCAGTTTTCAAACCGCGAAGAGCCTCCGCCGATTGAACCGCCGCCGTTGTGGTCGGCATTGCCGCCACCTTGATTTCCGCCGAGCGCGCCGCATCCCGCTATTATGCAAACAAGCATAAGCGAAAGCAACGCCAGCGTTAATATGCGTCTTTTTCCGTGAGTCATTTTTTGCCTCCTACTTTTATTTTATCTATGCGCCGCCGTTGATTTTTTATTGCAGATTTGGTCAAGTTGCAACCAAGCCCGCCGCGGTCGCATGATACAAATTTCCATCTTAATTATTATACCCCCCCCCCCCCCCATTTTTGTCAAGTGTTTTAATACCGTTTTCTTAAAATAATTAAAAGTTTTTTTGTTTTTGTGCACATTGTGCACATTTTTCAAGCGAGATCCCTCGACTCTCTGCGTTCGCTCGGGATGACCATTGTTACTATCCGTCATTCTGAGCAAAGAGGCGCAAGCCTCGCAGTCGGGGTCAAAATCTTGCCTGAGTTCCAGGTCATTCTGAGCGAAGCGAATTTATTCGCGCAGTCGAAGAATCTCTTTAAAGCACTTACGGATTATTCAAACGAGATCCCTCGGCTACGCTCGGGATGACGAGGAAAAAAATACGCTCGCTCAAGATGACGGAGAAAAAATACACTCGAGATGACGCGCCTATAAAACGCAAAAAAACCCGCCGAAAGTATCGATAATCGACCTATAGGCGGGTTTTTGTTGT
>CAYVKZ010000001.1:0-123025 GCA_964452295.1 uncultured Acidiphilium sp. | reverse complement strand
CGTTTACTTTTTGTTCCATTTAAGATTTTTCTCCTTTAACGAAAATCTTTTTAGCTAAAACGCATAAAACGAATTCTGCGTTTGCTTAATACTCTGGTGGCAATTCGTCGAGCTCGTCCATTCTGAAAACGGGACCGTCTTTGCAAACGAATTTATCGCCGACGTTGCATCTTCCGCATTTGCCGATGCCGCATTTCATTCTAAGCTCTAAAGTCGTGTAAACTTGCTCTTTTTTGAAGCCGATTTCAATAAGTCCCGCCAGCGTGAACTTAATCATTATCGGCGGACCGCATAAAACGGCGGTCATATTAGTGCTTAAGCCCAATTCTTTGACGTATGCGGGAACGAAGCCGACGTGACCGTCCCATCCTTCTTGCGGACGGTCTATAGTAAGATAAACTTCGAAATCGGGTTCGTTTTGCCATTCGTTTTTGATTTCGTCTATATCGACGAGGTCGTCCATGCTTCTCGCGCCGTAAACCACAACGACTTTACCATAATTTTTGCGATAATGCCTTATATAGTTTATTACGCTACGCAAAGGAGCAAGACCTATTCCGCCCGCGATAAAGAGCATGTCTTTGCCCTTAAAATCTTCCTCGACGGGGAAATTTTTGCCGTAAGGTCCGCGAACGGTTATTTGTTGACCGACTTCGATAGAGTGAATAACTTCGGTAACGCAACCGCATTTTTTAATGGAAAATTCCATAAAATCACGATTTGTAGGCGAAGAAGTTATCGAAAACATACATTCGCCAACACCGGGAATAGAAACCATTGCGCATTGTCCGGGCATGTGTTCGAATAATTTTTTACCGTCTAAACCGACTACCCTAAAGGTTTTTACATCAGGCGTATCACGACGAATATCCGTAACCACTCCGATATGAGGAATTAAATTTTCATTTATCATTGCTTGTCCTCCCCTTCGGATATTTTTTTAATAACTTTAATTATATTGAGGTGTTGCGGACATTTTTTAACGCATCTGCCGCATCCTACGCAAGAATACGTTCCGCCGTATTGAGAGGGATAATATACCAATTTATGCATGAATCTTTGGCGATATCTTTGCATCTGCGTCGTGCGGGAGTTTGCCGCCGCCATTTGCGTAAAGTCGGAATACATGCACGAATCCCAACAACGGAAACGTGTTATTCCGTTTTGCCCTTTAAAATCGCGGATATCGAAGCATTGGCAAGTCGGACAAACAAAAGTGCAAGCACCGCAACCGAGGCAAGCCTCGGAAAGATCGTTCCAAACGGGCAAATTAAAAAGTTCGTTTAAATTTTCGGGTTTAAAGCGAGATATATCGAGATGCGAATACGGAAGCTTTTGAATAACTTCACGCGTTTTTGTTTTTAACGCCTCAACCGCTTCTTCGCCGCCTTCGGAACATAATGCTTTAATTTCGGGAATATCGAAAACAGCGCTTGCCTTTTCGGTATTTATTTTAACGTAAAGATATTTTTCGTCTAAAAAGCAAGTTGCGTCGCCGCCTGCTTCGGCTGCGTCTATTCCGAAAACGTTGCAAAAACAACTATCCTCGGGCTTCGTACAAGCTAAAGTAAACACGATTCCGGCTTCTCTTCTAGCCTTATAAAAGGTATCGACAGGCTCTTGTAAAAACACGTTATCTAAGACATAAAAAGCTTTAAAATCGCAGGCGCGAACTCCAAAAATAACAAAAGGCTGTTTTTCGCTTCTTATATCTATTATTTCGATATTTTTTCCGCTCGTTTTAAACTTCATCATGTCTTCGCTTTGCGGGAAAAACGCGTCTTTAGGCGATTTTACTGTTTTTAAAGTATCTAAATCAATTATGTCGCCCTCTGAGTAATATCCGTAATTAACCTCGCCTGCCTTTTTTAACGGCATATAAACGGGATAGGCTTTAGATGTAGCGTTAAAAAAAGCTACGAGATTTTCACGCTGAATTTTAATCATTTTACACCCTCCGTTTTGTTAAGCGCGGCAGCCGGATCTAAATCGTCGCCTGTGAAAGAGGTAAGCGGAGTTACACCATCGGCAATCTCGCCCGCCTGAAAATCGCCGTATAAAGTATTCATATCTTTTATAAATTTTCTGTTTAAAAGATGCAAAGGAATACGTTCGGGGCACACGCGCGAACATTCGCCGCAGTCGGTGCAACGTCCCGCTACGTGAAACGCTCGAATTACATGAAAAAGTTGTTCTTCGAAACTTACGTCGTTAGCTTTAGCGGCTACGCCCGATTTAGGATTATCGAAAACGCATTTCGTACACGTACAAGCGGGACAAACGTTTCTGCAAGCGTTGCAACGAATACATTTTGAAAGTTGTAAGCGCCAAAATTCATAACGTTCTTTTTCGCTCATTGCCTCTAATTTTTTCACTTCCGAAAATCTATCGGAAACAACTTCTTCTTGCTCGTTTATAATAATCGTCTCATCCGCGACGACATGCTTTTTACCCTTGCAAGAAAGACATTTTTCAAGCAAAACCTCGCATTTTTCGCAAGAACCTTCGCCGTAAAGCGTATCAAGTTTAACGGTTTTTGCGTCAAAAACTTCATTGGTTATGCCGCTAAAACCTTTGTTTTCGAGTTTGTATTCGTCGAGTTTTCCTTGACACTCAACACCTATAACGAAAACCTTTTCGCGATCGATTCTGTGTTCTTTTACGAGTTCGTTAAAGCTGTAAGTATCGCAAGGTTTTAAAAACACGGCGGTTTTACCGTCTTTTTTTGTTATATTTATTAAATATTTGGAAAGATTTGCACCGCAAAAATCGTTGTAAACGAAGTTTTTTAATTGTTCGGCATTTTCAAAAGTAGCGGGAGAAGGATCGTGGTAAAACTCGCCTTTAGTCCATCCTACCACGCGAGCAACTGCTCCGCTCGATAAAAGTTCCTCCGCTCTTTTTACGAGAATTTTTTCAAGCTCAGTCATTATAAATCCTCCTTAACGCGTAAATCGGAAAGCCTTTTATTTTCGCCGAGGGCTGTAACCTTGGCAACGAAATCATTCATAACGGCAGAAAATTTAGCGCCTTCGGCGGCAGAAACCCATTCAACGCGCGTTCTCTCTTTTTCGATTCCTATATAATTTAAAAAACTGAATAAAAGCGACATTCTTCTTCTCGTATAATAGTTACCGGTGACGTAGTGGCAATCCCCCGGATGGCAGCCGCATAATATAACGCCGTCTGCGCCTTGTTGGAACGCTTTTAATACGAACATCGGGTTAACTCTGCAAGAGCAAGGAACACGCATGATTTTTATGTTTGCGGGATAAGAAAGTCTGCTGGAACCCGCCAAATCGGCACCGGCATAAGAACACCAGTTGCAGCAAAAAGCAACTATATTCGGAATGTATTGCTTATTTTCGCTTAAGTTTTCGGCATTGTTATCGTTTATCTTTTGCATATAGCCTCTACCTCCGACATAATTTGCGATGAACTAAAGCCCGATAAATCCATAGCGCCCGACGGACATGTTACCGTGCAAGCTCCGCAACCTTGGCATACCGCGGGATTAACGTAAGCTACCCTACGCGTTTCGGTTTTACCGCCGCCGATTCTGAATTCTTTATTTACGTAAGATATTGCCCCATAAGCGCAAACGTTGGCGCATTGCGAACAACCGTTGCACATACTTTCGTCCGAATGAGCAACGCATGGATTGGTTTTTAATTTATCTTTAACCAAAAGTCCTATGACTTTAGCCGCGCATGCCGAAGCTTGCGAAACGGTTTCGGGAATATCTTTAGGTCCTTGGCAAACGCCCGCCAAATACACACCCGCCGTAGGACTTTCTACCGGACGGAGTTTAGGATGCGATTCGTTTAAGAAATTGTTCGTATCTATGCTCGCAGTTAAAAGCGTAGCAATCTTTCTAACCGACGGTTCCGGTTCGATTGCGGCGGCTAAAACTACTAAGTCTGACGCAATAGTTACTTGTTCGTTATCGATAAGATTCGAGCCCTGAACCATAAGCTTTCCGTTTTCGTTATAAACCTTACCGACCATACCTTTTATATAATCGACGCCGTATTGTTCGACCGCGCGACGATAAAACTCATCGTAGTTTTTGCCGGGTGTTCTAACGTCTATATAGAACACGTGAACTTCGGTATCGGGATATTTTTCGCGTATGAGCATTGCATGTTTTGCAGTATACATGCAGCAAATTTTCGAGCAGTACGGCTTTCCGCACCCCGAAACGTCACGCGAACCGACGCATTGGATAAAGGTTATTACTTTAGGATGCGTGTTATCCGACGGACGAAGCAACACGCCGTTCGTAGGACCTGCCGCGTTCATCAAACGTTCTAATTCGAGCGAAGTAATAACGTCTTTGTTATCTTTATATCCGTATTCGTTGAAAGCGTCGACGTTTATAGGTCTAAAGCCCGTAGCAACGACTATCGCGCCGTACTCCCTTTCTATATATTCGTCTTTCATATCGTAGTTTATAGCACCGACACCGCAATTCATGCTACAAAGCCCGCACTTCCCGGTTTTTAACTTAATGCACTGCTCGGGATCGATTACCGCGACGTTGGGTATAGCTTGAGCAAACGGAATATAAATAGCCGTGCGGTTATTTAAATTCATGTTAAACTCGTTAAGCCCTTTTTTAGATGGGCATTTTTCCATACAAACTTTACAGCCCGTGCATTTCGTTTCGTCTACGTATCTTGCTTTTTTTCGAATGGTAACTTTAAAATTACCAACGAATCCTTGAACGTGCTCGACCTCGGAATAAGATAAAATATCTATTTTTTCATTCTGCGCGCAATCAACCATTTTAGGCGTAAGAATACACGCCGAACAGTCTAACGTGGGAAACGTTTTATCAAGCTGACTCATTCTTCCGCCGATCGTAGGATTTTTTTCGACTATATCGACGGGAAACCCCGCTTCGGCTATATCTAAAGCAGCTTGAATTCCCGCTATTCCGCCCCCGATTACGAGCGCGCGTTTGGTTACGGGACTTTCCCCCGCAGTAAGCGGCGCATTTAAACGAACTTTCGCTATAGCGGTACGCAAAAGCACCAAAGCCTTTTCGGTAGCTTCTTCTTTATCTTTATGAATCCAAGAACATTGCTCTCTTAGGTTGGCTATTTCAACCATAAACGAGTTAAGCCCCGCGCTTTCGGCAGCTCTTCTAAACGTTGCTTCATGCATTCTGGGCGAACAAGAACCGATTACAACGCCCGTTAAACCGTATTCTTTTATTGCGTTTTTAATAAGTTGCTGCCCGTTTTCGGAGCACATATATTGATAGTCAGCCGAAAAAACGACGTTCGGTTCGGCTTTTATCTCGCGAGCTACACGCTCGACGTCTACGGTAGCGGCAATGTTACTTCCGCACCAACATACAAATACACCTATTTTTTGCATTACTTTTCTCTCTTTTGCTGAATTTAGGTTTTACGCGTAAATCAAAACGCGTTTTTATTTGTTGAATTTTCTGTAAGCACTTACTATAAGCTGCTGAGGGATGAATTCGTCTACAAACGGAGGAATATCTTCGGCGGTTAAACCGTTTTTACCGCTTTGACGGGTCACCACCGTTCTAACCGCTTCGATAACGGCTTGCGGAGCAACTCCGCGCGGACAACGTTCCACGCATTCCATGCAAGAAAGACAATGCCATATAGCCTCGCTTTTTAAAAGTCTGTCGGCTTTACCGGTGGCAATCCAAGTTGCGAATTGATGCGGTTTTATATCCATATCTTTATAAGCGGGGCATCTGCCCGAGCATTTGCCGCATTTCATGCATTTTCTTATATCTGTCCCGCTGATTTTTATAGCGGTTTCGGTTAAATTATTCGCGCTCATTCCTTTACCCCCAAAGCCTCAGCCAAAAGTTCGGTAAAATACTTCACGTTAGTCGCACCCGCTTTTTGTAAATTATACAAACAAAGCGGACAAGCGGTGATTAACATTTCGACTCCGTAAATTTTTGCGTCGTTTAATATCTTTTTGCTTTGGCGAGTAGCTTGCCCCTTATCTTTTAGCGAAACGTAAGCACCGCAACATTCGTTACGTAAGGGATAAACTACCGGCGTAGCACCGATAGCCGATATAAAATCTTCTAATATGTGTGGATTTTCGGGTGAATCGAACGCCATTACCTTGCTAGGTCTTAAAAGCAAACAACCGTAATACGCTCCGATTTTTTTGTTTATAGGATTAACTACTCTTTTTTTTATTTCGTCAAAACCGATTTCGTCACGCAAAAGCTCTAAATAATGTAAAACTTTAGTTTCGCCCGCGTAAGGCTCGTCGAAAGAACAATAATTATTAACTTTAAGACGAATATCGTCATCCGTTTGCATATCGTAATTAACGCGTTTTATAACGTTGTGGCATGCCGAGCAAAGTGTTAAAAGTTTTCCGTCGCCGTTTCTTTTTGCATATTCCAAAGCTCGAACGGCGGAGAGTTTAGTGGCTATTTCGTCGCGCGCGGTCGGATAAACCGCGCCGCAACATTGCCACCCTTCTATCTCTTCCATCTCAACGCCTAAAGAGGCGGCTGAACGCCTTGCATAATCGTCTAACTCTTTACCCTTTGTTTTTAACGTACAACCGGGATAATAACAAATCTTCATAGCGCATCCTTTAAACCGTTAAATTTAATAACTTAACGCGAATTATTTTGTTTTGCGGGGATAAGCCATTTGTTCGGGCTTAAATACCTCGTCGAATTTTTCTTCGGTTAAAAAGCCGAGTTTAACGCAAGCTTCTTTAAGCGAAATATTTTCTTTATAAGCGGTTTTTGCCGTTTTTGCGGCGTTTTCATAACCGATATACGGGTTAAGCGCGGTAACGAGCATAAGCGAATTGTGCAAGTTGTGCGCCATTTTTTCTTTATTGGCTTTTATTCCGGTAACGCAATTTTTCTCGAACGACGTAATTCCGTCCGCCAAAAGCTTGGCAGACTGTAAGAAGTTATAAGCTATTACGGGCATAAACACGTTAAGCTCGAAATTCCCTTGGGACGCGCCGACCGAAACGGCTACGTCGTTTGCCATTACCTGAACGGCAACCATAGTCATAGATTCGCATTGCGTGGGATTTACCTTTCCCGGCATTATAGACGAACCGGGTTCGTTTTCGGGAATAAATATTTCGCCTAATCCATCGCGCGGACCGGAAGCAAGCCAACGCACGTCGTTTGCGATTTTCATAAGATTGCAAGCCAAAGCTTTCATTGCGCCGTGAGCAAAAACCATCGCGTCTTTAGAAGTAAGCGCATGAAACTTATTATCGGAAGTAATAAACTTTTTACCCGTTAAACGCGAAACTTCTTCAGCAACGGCAACGTCGAACCCTTCGGGGGCGTTAAGACCGGTGCCTACGGCAGTCCCGCCTAAAGCAAGTTCTTTTAGCGAATTAAGCGAAAGTTCGATTTGCGCTTTCGTTTTTTCTATCATCGCGCGCCAACCGCTGATTTCTTGCGAAAAAGCAACGGGAACTGCATCTTGTAAATGAGTTCTTCCGCTTTTTACTATTCCCTCGTTTTCTTTTTCCAAACGTTTAAGCGTTTCGGCAAGCTTATCCATAGCAGGGAATAAGCAATCTTCGATACTTAAAACGGCGGCTATATGCATCGCGGTGGGAAAAGTATCGTTCGAACTTTGGCTTTTGTTTATATCGTCGTTCGGGTGGAGAAGCTTTGCTCCTGCAATTTCGTTGCCTCTATTCGCAATAACCTCGTTCGCGTTCATATTAGACTGCGTGCCGCTACCCGTTTGCCAAACAACCAACGGAAAATGGTCGTTGAGCTTACCGGATATAACTTCGTCTGCGGCGGCGCAAATAGCGTCGCGTTTTTCGTCGCTTAATTTGCCGAGTTTGTTATTGGCTATAGCTACGGCTTTTTTTAATATGCCGAAAGCGTGAGTGATCTCGCGCGGCATAACTTCGTCGCCTATTTTGAAATTTTCGTAGCTTCTTTGAGTCTGTGCAGCCCAATATCTATCGGCGGGAACTTTCATCTCGCCCATCGTATCTTTTTCTATGCGATAATCCATAACATTAAAACCGTGAATATTTTATAAAATTATAAGTCGAGTTGAGCTATCATATCTTTCAAGACTTTTGCACTTGCTTGAAGTTTTTCAAGCTCGTCGTTTGTGAGCGGAGGATTGATCTTTCCGCGAACGCCGTCACGGCCTATGATATTGATCGTACTTAAGCAAACGTCGTCTACGCCGTATTCGCCATGCATCATAGTTGAAACGGTCATTGCGGTGTTAGAACCGGTAAGAATAGCCTTACAAATATGGCAAACGGTAGAAGCTATAGCGTAGAAAGTTGCCCCTTTGCGAGATATAACTTTAGCTCCGGATTCGCGGACGTATTTTTCGATTTCGGGAACGCTCATATCGGCGCGAACCTTATTAGCGATTTCAACGTCTTTCGAATATTCTTCGATAGTAAGCCCCGCTATTCTGGCAAGCGACCAAGGCGTAAAGCCCGAATCTCCGTGTTCGCCGAACATATATGCATGAATATTTCCCACTTCGACATCGCAATATTCTGCTATTCTTGCGCGAAGACGCGCGGTATCTAGAATAGCGCCCGAACCTATTACTCGTTTTTCGGGAATACCGGATAAACGGCAGAACGCGTAAGTTAAAACGTCTACGGGGTTAGAAACCATTATGTAAACCGCATCGGGCGCGTTTTTGGTGATTTCGGGAATAATTGATTTTTGAATGCTAATATTCGTTTGAATAAGCTCCAAGCGCGATTGGCCGGGCTTTCTGGCTATACCCGAAGTGATTATTACGATATCCGAATCTTTAGCGTCTTCGTAATTACCTGCGTAAACGGAGCAAGCGCTATCGTATGCAAGCCCTTGACGAATATCGAGAGCTTCACCCATAGCTCTATCGCCGTTTATGTCGATTATTACTATCTCAGAAGCCAAGCCTCTGCAAGTAAGCGAATAAGCTATAGTCGAGCCGACTCTGCCGCTGCCTATAATGGTTATCTTGTTCATAAGTTTTTGCCTCCTAAACAAACTTATACTTTACTTTAGTTGATTGTTTAATTTTATTTTCAGTCTAAACTAGCTGAAAGAACGGCGACGGAAGCCGCCATATTCTCGTTTTTAATTTTTATTTCCGGAGGAACTTCTAATCTTGCCGGAGCAAAGTTCCAAATAGCGGAAACGTTGGCGCTTATAAGCTCGTCGCAAACAAGCTGTGCTTGGCTTTCGGGGACGGTTACAATGCCGATTTTAACCTCGTTTTTTTTGCAAAAATCTTTAAGCTCGGAAACGGGCAATACGATTTTACCGTTCGGCAAGGCTTCGCCTTTTTCCGGATTTAAATCGAACGCGGCTAAAACATGCACGCCGAATTCGGAAAAACCCTCGTAGCACAAAAGCGCTCTACCCAACTTACCCGCGCCTACGATAATCGCATTTGTACATTTTTTACTACCGAGTGCAGCTTCTAAGTGAGCGATAAGCTCGTTTGTGTAATAACCGATCTTCGGCTTACCCGCCCCGCTTACCAAAGCCAAATCTTTGCGCACTTGAACTTCTCCGAGTTTAAGCGATTTTGCAATCGCGGCAGAGGATATGGTGTCGTTTGCTTTTACGCCGAGCGATTTAAGGTAGTGTAAATATACGGGCAATCTTGCCAATACCGATTCCGGAATTTTCTGGTTGTTCATTATATCAATCCGCCTTTATCGATATAATTATATCATTTTATTTCTTTTTAGGCAAGAACTATTTCGGGCTTTAGCGCGATTATCTTAAAAAATCAATACATTTTTTATATATATCTTTATAAAATCTTATATAACCGTGTCGCGAGTTTTGTAAAAACAGACAATAAAACGTAATCAAGCGACGAAATGAAGCAAAACGATAAAAAACACCCCTACCCGACAAACGTCGTCGAGCAAGGGCTGAATTTTAATATTTTACGCTATTTAGAATTTCCGTATACGTCGGGAAGGGCCAATCGCTGGCGGCAATTTTTTCTTCTAAGTTATCGCAAGCCGCGCGCAGTTTTTCCATAGAAACTTTAATTTTTTCTTTATGAAAAATAGCACATTCTTTAGCGTCTGAAATTTTAACGCACTTTTTAACGTTAGATTCCAACTCTTTTTTAGCGATAAACGCACTGTCGGTAATTTTCGACAGTTCACGCAATCTTTCGGTTTCATAAGACGAAAGTCCAATTTCTATCGAGTTTTTTAAGCAAATTTCTTCGGCTAAGGTTTTTTGGAATTTTATAACGGCGGGCAAAATTTCACGTTCGGTCATCCAAAGCATGGTCTTTGCTTCGATATCTAAAATCTTTGAATATCTGTCAAGCATAATCTCATATCTGCTACGAAGTTCTTTTTCGGTAAAAACGCCGTGTTTTTCGAATAATTTAACGTTCTTTTCGGATATGTAAGCGGGAATCGCGTCAACGGTGGTTGGCATAACGACCAAACCTCTACGTTCGGCTTCCCTTTTCCATTCTTCTGAATAATTGTTTCCGTTAAAAATTATTCGTTCATGCTTTTTTAAGAACTTTTTAAGCACTTCGTTAAGCTTATCCGCACCTACTTTTCCTAATTCTTCGGCTAGCTCGCCTAACTTTTCGGCAACGGCAGTATTAAGTACGATATTTACCCCCGCTACCGACATATCTGAACCTACCATTCTGAATTCGAATTTATTACCGGTAAAGGCAAACGGCGACGTTCTGTTCCTATCCGCATCGTCGCGCGTGTACATTATGTTTCCGCCAACGCGTGAGCGCGATTTTTCCTTTTCGGTGTAAGCAGAATCGTTAACAAGCGCGTTTATAAGTTCTTGCATTTCACTACCTATAAACATAGAAATAATCGCAGGGGGAGCCTCGTTTCCGCCTAATCTGTTATCGTTTCCCGGCGAAGCAACCGACATACGTAAAATATCTTGATAATCGTCGACCGCCGCAATAACCGCAGTGAAAAATGCAAGGAATTTTTTGTTTTCCATA
This sequence comes from uncultured Acidiphilium sp., assembly GCA_964452295.1. Lineage (GTDB taxonomy): Bacteria > Bacillota > Clostridia > Christensenellales > Borkfalkiaceae > HGM11416. The sequence continues at coordinate 112,037 of CAYVKZ010000001.1, read as the reverse complement.
GGATGTTTGCCGGGTTTTAAAAGATTTTCGCCGTCATCCGTCTGCAATGACCAGTTGTTATGTTTTCCGCTTCCGTTAATACCTTCGAACGGTTTTTCGTTTAAAAGACAAACCATTCCGTGCTTATTTGCCACAGATTTCATAACCGACATCGTTATTTGATTTTGATCGACAGCTATATTTGCGGAAGTGTACACGTTAGCAAGTTCGTGCTGAGCAGGCGCAGCCTCGTTATGCTTTGTTTTCGCATAAACGCCGAGCTTCCAAAGTTCGTCGTCTAAATCAGACATATAATCCCATACGCGCGATTTAATCTTGCCGAAATAATGATCTTCCAGCTCTTGTCCCTTGGGCGGCTTCGCGCCGAAAAGCGTACGACCGCAAGTAACTAAGTCCAACCTCTTTTCGTATTCTTTTTTGTCGATTAAAAAATATTCTTGCTCTACGCCGACGTTTACTAAAACTTTTTGCGTTTTATCGTCGCCTAAAACGCGTAAAAGACGAACCGCGTTTTCATTAAGAGCTTCTAAACTTCTTAAAAGCGGAGCTTTTTTATCAAGCGATTCACCGCCGTAGGAGCAAAATACCGTTGGTACGTAAAGCGAACCGTCTTTTACAAACGCAGAAGAATTTGGATCGTAAGCAGTATAACCGCGAGCTTCGAACGTCGCTCGCAATCCACCGTTCGGAAAACTAGATGCGTCCGATTCCCCTTTGATTAAATTCTTACCCGAAAAACGCTCTATAACACCCTCTTTCGAAGGTTCGATAAACGCTTCGTGTTTTTCGGCGGTAATACCGGTCATCGGTTGAAACCAATGAGTATAATGCGTCGCTCCGCGCTCTATTGCCCAATCCTTCATGCATGACGCTATTTCGTCTGCCAACGGACGAGAAAGCGGAACGTCGTTTTCTAAACAATTTTTATATTCGTTATACCAATCGGCGCTTAAGCGCTTTTTTATTTCCTCTTTCGTAAAAACGTTTTCGGCGAATATTTTTGCCGCGCTTTTAGCTTTCGAATTTTCCATAATTATCTCCTATTATTTTAACAAACTATTGTCAGTATGCAATAATTAATTACGATAATAATTTATGACGATAACAAAAAAGCACGAACTAAAATTACGAATTCTAGCCCGTGCTTTGCTGGTCGGAGTGACAAGAATCGAACTTGCGACCTCTTGAACCCCATTCAAGCGCGCTACCAAACTGCGCTACACCCCGTAACCTTTCAGCGTTTGATATTATAGCACACGTAAAAATTATTTGCAACGAAATTTTACCGCTTTTTTATTATTTTTTTAATTTTTTTTTATCAAAAAGATTGCTATTTAAAAAAAATTGTGCTACAATTAGAAATGTTTCGGAGGTATAGCTCAGTCGGTTAGAGCGCATGCTTCACATGCATGAGGTCGTTGGTTCGAGCCCAACTATCTTCACCACAGCCGTTTGCTTTATTGCGAGCGGCTTTTTTATTAAAAATTTTTAAAATTGTTATATACAAAAAAACAAATTTGCTTTATGCTTTATTACCTAAAAAGCATTATGATAAAACTAACCGTCATATTCATCTAAAAAACAATGGCGTACGCCTTTTTGTTTATAAGCGATAACTGTATCTAAATTAACATTTTCGACGCTTTTAAAAATACATTTTTCAACTTCGGGGTGTTTTTGTTTAATTTGCTTTATCAATGCCTTTATTTCCAATCTTTTAGAACCATCGTCGCCGCTTCCTAACTTAGAACAACTTTCGGTAAATTTGCAAGCGCAACGCAAAAAAGTTAAATCGTTATAATCCCGCCAAGCTTTCACGTCGTCCTCTCGTATTAAATACATAGGACGAATTAATTCCATTCCTTTAAAATTGGCACTGTGAAGTTTTGGCATCATCGTTTGAACTTGAGCGCCGTAAAGCATTCCCATTAAAATTGTTTCGATAACGTCGTCGTAATGATGCCCTAAAGCTATTTTATTACATCCTAACGATTTTGCATAATCATATAAGTATCCGCGGCGCATCCGCGCACAAAGATAGCAAGGCGATTTTTCTATGGTAAACACCGCGCTAAAAATATCGGAATCAAAAATTTTTATCGGAACGCCTAGTTTTTTTGAGTTTTCGATTATAAGTTCGCGATTTTTTTGCGTATATCCGGGGTCCATTACGATAAATTCGAGTTCAAACGGAACTTCGCTGTGTCTATGCAATTCTTGAAACAGTTTAGCCATAAGCATCGAATCTTTTCCGCCCGAAATACAAACGGCTACTTTATCGCCTGCGTTTATTAGTTTATAAATTTTTGCCGCCTTTATAAATTTACTTAAAAGCGAACTTTTGAATTTTTTTCGCAAGCTTCGTTCGGCTTTTTCGCAAATCGCCGAATAATTTTTTGAAAAATCACCTATATTTTCCGTGACATTTTCGATAATATCATCGGCTATTTTTTTATCGGAAATTGTATTTTTTAAATCTTTTTTATCTAGCATAATCCCTCTTTTTTATGCAAAACCGCTTGAAGAATTTCAAGCGGCTCGTTTTTATAAAATATTATTTAAAAATCAATCTGCGGCAATTTTCACATTCGATAAGTTCGTCGGCTTTATCGAGCTTATAAAGCTGCGCCATAGAAAGCTCCGTGCCGCAAGCGCTACAGTGTTTGTCGCTTATTCTATACACAATCGGGAAATGTTTATCTTTACGTTTTTCCTTATATTTCTGCATAAGCTCGATAGGAATATCCTTCTCGAGTTTTTCAAGATTTTTTTCGATTTCTTTGCGCTTCGGAGCGGCTTGTTCTTTCAACGCGCCGTATTCTTCGCCCGCTTTTTTAAATACGGCTTGATAGGCGACCGTATCTTTTTTAAGCCTGCCGTAGTTAACGGCGAGTTCATTCATTTCTTGTTTAATTCTTTGAACTTTAAACGAAAGGTCGCTAAGTGCTTTTACAAGCTCGTTAGCCTTGGTTTTTAAATACGCCAATTCTTTTTCATCGGAAGCTTTATCGGCGATATCGCTAAACTCAGCGTTATCTTCTTTAAGCTTATCGAGCGTTTTAAGCGCGAGTTCGTAAGAACGACGCAACTCTTGAGATTTAGCTTCTAACCCTGCTAAAGTATCGCTGACCGAGCGCAAAAAACGCTGAGCTTCAACGCCCCTTTTACGAGCTCCGCTACCGCTTAAGCCCTTTTCGATTTCAAAAAGCTTTTTATCTTCTTCTTGATAGACTAAAATTTTGTCGATTACAGACATTAATATACACTCCTTTTCACTAATAATTTCGCTTAAAAATACTAAAGCGCGAAACAAACGAACTTTTTTAAATTTTACAAAATCTTATAAAAAACGTTCGTCTAAATAAAAGTGAAGTTTAATTTTTAATTTTTCGCACAGTTTTTTTGCAAAAGCTTTAAAAGCAAATGCTTCAGAGGCATAATGCGTCAACTGCAATACGCATTTATCGTTTTCAAGCGCGGCTAGTAAAACGTGATGCGATATATCGGCGGAAACCAATAAATCCACATCGCTTTTTTCTAAAGCGGAAATTTCGTCTAATCCCGCGCCGCAAAATGAAGATACTTTATTTACAACCCGCTTTTCATCGCCGAAAAGCATATAATTTTTTATGCCGATTTTTTCGGCAAATTCGCAAACAAATTGCTTTAACGTTTTGGGTTCGACGCAAAAAGTTCTGCCAAAACCTACGTTTTCCGTTATTATTTCTTTTATATCGGCGTTTTTTCCGCCTAAAAGTTTACAAAGTCCGTCCTCTATTCCTCCGCGAGCAACGTCTAAATTTAAATGCGCCGAATAAACGCTGATTCCCGAACTTAAACAATCGGCTAAAACTCCGCTCACACATTTTATTGGTTTATAAATTGCGGGATGATGAGTAAAAATAAGCCGAGCGCCGAGTTCTTGCGCGGTTTTTAGGACTCTTTTGTTTAAATCTAACGCAAACAACACGTTTTGCGTTTCGTTTTCATCGGAACCGATTAATAATCCGCTATTATCGTAATACCCTTTTTCTATAGCCGAAAACGAATAGGAAAGAGGCGCGAACGTTTCGGCTGTAGCAATTATTTCTTTAATAAGCACCGTTTAAAATCTCCGTTAGTAACGTAATTCTTCGATTAAATTCCGCCAAATCGCAAAGCGAAACTACGTTTTTGGCATATTTCTTGGTATTATTTAATTCAAGCTTAATGTATTCGACGAACGCCGACGAATAATTTTTCAAATTATCTCTGCCGAATTCCAACTCGGTATCGCTGTAAGGTTTAATTTCATAACCTTTTTCGCAAACCAAAAGGTTATAGAACTTTTTATCTTTAAAGATATAATCCTTTTTAATGCCGTAGCCTAAAGATAATAATGTTTTTCGCACTTTAGGCGTGTTTTTCATCGGCTGAAGCACCAAATTTTTAGGCAAAAACGGAGCGTAAAGCAATATTTTATCTATTTCTTCGCCGCCCATTCCCGCAATTAAAACGCAATCGCATTGAGGAACTTTGCTTAAACCGTCGCAAACGACGGAGAATATTTCGGTTTTTGCGAAATTTTCGTTCTGTGTATATTTTTTTAAGCGTTTTTTTGCCTTCTCTAAGCTATCCGCCGAGATGTCCGAAATAACTATTTTTTTCACGCCGCGAAGCAAAATTTGCTCGGCGATTATGCCATGATCGCAACCGACATCAGCAAAAGCTTCACAATCGGGTATTTCGGATAATATTCGCAAATTTCTTTCGGTCAATTTACAATTGTTCGCCATAAAATTTATATCGATCTGTCAATTCAAGTAAAAGTCAAAATAATATGAACAATGTGAAATATAAGTAAAAATCAGTCAATAAAATCTTTTAACCGCTTGCAACGCGAAGGATGACGCAGTTTACGCAATGCTTTTGCTTCGATTTGACGTATGCGTTCACGCGTTACATTAAATTCTTTGCCTACTTCTTCGAGCGTGCGCGGTCTGCCGTCGTCTAGCCCGTAACGTAAACGCAAAACTTTTTCTTCACGCGGAGTTAAAGTATCTAATACACTGACAAGCTGTTTTTTAAGCATATTAAACGCAACCGTATCGCTAGGAGCCGTTGCCGTTTCATCTTCTAAAAAGTCGCCGATATGACTGTCTTCTTCTTCACCGATAGGCGTTTCTAAAGAGACGGGGTCTTGCGCGATTTTTTGAATTTCCATAACTCTATATTCCGAAATGCCCATTTCTTCGGCAATTTCGGCGGGAGCCGGCTCTCTGCCTAAGCGTTGCAAAAGCATACGCGAAACACGGACTTGCTTATTTATCGTTTCAACCATATGAACGGGAATTCTTATGGTTCGCGCTTGATCCGCTATAGCTCTGGTTATCGCTTGGCGAATCCACCAAGTCGCATAAGTAGAAAATTTAAATCCTTTTTGATAATCGAATTTTTCAACTGCTTTCATCAATCCGAGATTGCCTTCTTGAATTAAATCCAAAAACTGCATTCCTCTTCCTACGTAGCGTTTTGCGATAGAAACGACTAACCTTAAGTTAGCTTCCGATAAACGGAGCTTGGCTTTTTCGTCGCCTTCCGCCATTTTTTTTGCAAGATCGACCTCTTCTTCAACGGTCAAAAGAGGCACTCGCCCGATATCTTTAAGATACATTTTCACCGGGTCGTCCATATTGATTTCTTTAATCAATTGGTCGTAAAGGTCGGGATCTTTGTCATAATCGTTGACAATATTGATATGCGCTTCGTCGAGCGCTTTATAAATTTCGTCGACTTGTTCGGCTGACGCGTCGACCGTTTCGAGTTTATCGAAAAGAAAATCGGCTGTTATATGCCCTTGTTTTAGCCCTTCCGTGACGAGTGATTTTTTAAGCTCGTCTAAAAATTGATCGGATACGCTCATGTTTTTTACGTTTTATCCTCCGTTTTGTGTCAAGCAAAAGCTTGAAAATTATTTTGGCTCTTATATGGCTTATTATATCAATGTTTTTTCAATTTTGCCAATTCGGTAATTAGTTCATTGAGCCGTTTTGCGATTTCTTCACGCTTTTCTGTTTCTGCTTCGTTTTTAAACGCAAGCTCTAACCCTTCGCGCTCGAAATTGATTTTTTCTATCTTTAGTTTTTTAGTGCAGTCAAGATAATATTTTTCGCGAGCGGAAAACTCTACTTCATCGCACGCCGCTAAAATTTTTGAAAGCTCGCCCAAGTTTTCGTCGCCTGCAAATTCTTGCAATTTTTCGGGCTCGATTTTTTTACCGAGCGTTATTTTAGCCGATATATAATCCGAAAGCTCGCTTCTAAATTTATCTCCGTATAAAAAAGCTGAAGGTAAATCGGATTTCGCATAGGGCTCACCGCGGATAAACGCACATAAAACGAAGCGTTCTGTTTCCGTATTAACCTTGGATTTCGAACTCTCTTTAGGTTCGTTTAAAAATGCGTTTGCACTCGAAACAATGTTTATCGGAACGTCAACTTCTCCGCCCCTTTCTAAATCGCGCTTTAACGATTCGTAAGTAATTCCGCTTTCGTCACGCAGTTTTTTTAAAAGTTCTTCGCGCAAAAACTCGTCTTTGCACTCGCCGATAACTTTTAGCGATTTATTTATGTATTCTCTTCTGCCGGCAAGCGTAGAGCAATCGGACTCTTGTTTAACGATTTTTAACTTAAAATCAATAAGCGGCAAAGCTTCGTTTAAACACCTGTCATACGCTGCTTTTCCGCGTTGGTTTATGAGTTCGTCCGGATCTAATCCGTCCGGCAACGAAACTACTCGAACTTCTAACCCGTTGTCGGATAAAATTTCCAACCCTCGCACAGTTGCTTTCTGCCCTGCGGCGTCACCGTCGTAACAAATCAAAACAGTATTAGAATATCTTTTTAATAGGCGAGCTTGCTCTACCGTAAGCGAGGTTCCCATACTAGCCGCTACGTTTTTATAGCCTGCTTTGTATAAAGCAACCGTATCCATATAGCCCTCGACCATAATTACAAACGGTAGATTTCCGACTTCTTGACGAGCCTTTTTTAGGATGTTTAAATTGTAAAGCACTTTACGCTTGTTAAAAAGCACGGTATCGCCTGTGTTTTTATATTTAGCAAAACCGCTATCGGTATCAAGAGTTCTTCCGCCGAAAGCTATCACTTTGCCAAATGCGTCGATAACGGGAAATATCAATCTATTAGCCTCAGCATCGAATAACGTGCCGTTTTTTTGACTTTTTTGGCAAACACCGGAAGCCAGCATCTCTTCTTCGGAATAGCCTTTTGCTTTTAGCCTTTTAACCAAACCGTCAAAACTTGTCGAAGCACCTAATCCGAACGCAACAGCTACGTTTTTTTCAATTTTACGTTTTTTTAAATAAGCGCGATATATTTCGGCGTCTTTAGAAGATAAATTTTCAACGTAATAAAGAGCCGTTTCTCTGGTTAACTCGAAAAGTCTTTGCTTGTTTTCGAACTTGCGCTTAGAAAGTTCAGCAGCTTTTTCGCTCGAATTCGATTCGGGAATAGGAATTTTTGCTTTTTCGCACAAAATTTTAATCGCGTCGAAAAAATCAACGCCTTCTATTTCCATTATGAATTTAATAACGTCGCCGCCCTTGCCGCACCCGAAACATTTGTAAAACTGTCCTGTTTCGCTAACCGAAAAAGAAGGCGTTCTTTCACTGTGCCCGGGCAACGGACAACATGCCCAATAAGACGAGCCTTTTTTATTAAGCTGACAGTACGAGCCGATTATGTCGACAATATTAAGTTTTTCTTTTAATTCATCGATGAATTTTTCGTCAAATCGCATTTTTATTCGGCATTTTATCGATTTTTTTGCCTTAAGAAATATAGACGCGTTTCTATAATCAAAATTTCATAATTACAGCAAAAATTATCGATAATTACTTGTTTTTTACTCGTTTTTATCGTCGCACTCTTTGCGCTTATCTCCGTCACCCAAAGTTACCGCTTGAAAAAATTTAGCGGGAACAAAAACGTCTTCAAAAACCGAAACCGCATATCTATCGGTCATTGATGATATGTAATCGCAAACAGCTCTATCAAGTCCGTCTGTTTTAGCCAGATTAGCGAAAAAAGACGGCATTTTTAAATAATTTTCCTTAAAATATCCATACATTGCGGATATCATGTTCATGGCACGCGTTTCTTCCGCCTTTGCTCGATCGTCAAGATAAACTTTTTCAAACATAAAGTTCCTGAGCGATTCAGTACAACGTAGCACTTCTTCATCCATTTTTACGAAGTTTTTGCCGGCGGAACACGAATAAATAGCCGTAATCATGGTATTTATTCGCGCGCCCGAAGTTTTTCCTAGTATTTCGATTTCTTCTCGCGGTAAATCGTTTAGCGTTATAGCTCCGGCGCGAATCGCGTCGTCGATATCGTGATTCAAATATGCTATTCTGTCCGCTAAAGAAACGGCTTGTCCCTCTAAAGTTGCGGGATTTCCGCTCTTTTTATGATTTAGAATTCCGTCGCGAACCTCAAACGTTAAATTTAAACCCGCCCCGTCGTTTTCCAATAAATCGACTACACGTAAAGATTGTTCGTTATGCTCGAACCCCTCGGGGTTAAGTTTGCGCAAGCAACGCTCCCCCGCATGACCAAAAGGCGTATGCCCTAAATCATGACCCAATGCGATAGCTTCGGCTAAATCCTCGTTTAAATCGAGATCGCGACAAATAGAACGGGCGACCTGAGCTACGTCGAGCGTATGAGTAAGACGCGTTCTGTAATGGTCACCCTCGGGCGAAAAATATACTTGAGTTTTATTCTTTAATCGACGAAATGCTTTTGAATAAATTATTCTATCGCGATCACGCTGAAAGGCAGTGCGCATCGGGCATGGTTCTTCTTGGCGACACCTTCCATTCGATTCCCGCGATTTAGCTGCATAAGGCGATAAAAAATATTCCTCTTTTAAAAAAATTCGTTCGTTCATTTTTTGCCTTATAAAAAAGAATCTTAGCAAAAATAATTTCCTTACAATAAATTATACGAAAAAAAAGAGCCCTTTCCCTTTTTTTGCAAGAATTTTGCGGTTTTTTAAGATAAAAACGACTCTTTTTTTATTAAAATTAAAAATTTTATGATTTTAGCAAATTAAAAAACAAAAAGCCTTTTACGAAATATTCAATATCCGTATTTTTTGCGTTTAAAAAATAAAAACGCAAATGATAAAAGTACCGCAAAAACTTCTGCTATAACAACCGAAGCCCAAATTCCGTCCAATTTAAATATCAAAGGTAAAATCAGGACCGAGGCGACTTGAAATACCAGCGTTCTTAAAAATGAAATCAAAGCCGAAGTTAATCCGTCGTTTAATGCCGTAAAAAAGCTCGATGCAAAAACGGAATATCCCATAAATAGAAACGAAATCGAAAAAATTCTAAATCCGCTAACAGTCATTTGCATAAGATTTTCACTGTAACTTACAAACACAGCCGCTAGTGGATGCGCTAAAAGTTCGGCTGCAATCGTCATTAAAACTCCGCTGATACTTATCAAAATCAAACTCTTTTTTAAAATCGATTTAACCTCGTCTCGATTCCCTGCGCCGTTGTTGTAACCGATAATAGGCGCGGTTCCTATCGAATACCCCAAAAACACAGCCGAAAAAATCATACTAACGTACATCATAACGCCATATGCGGCAACTCCGTCTTCTTTTGCATATTCCAATAGTTGAGCATTATAGAGCATTCCAACCACACTCATTGAAACATTGCTCATAAATTCAGAAGATCCGTTCGTGCAAGCTTTAAAAATCTCTTTTAAATAGAATTTTGTTCTACCTAAACGCAAAATACTGCCGTTTTTTCTAGAAAAGTATATGAGAGGAATCCCCCCGCCTACTACTTGACTGATTGCGGTAGCAATGGCAGCGCCTGCAAGTTTGTGTTCTTGCGGGAAAAGCGAAACCAAAACGGCATCTAAAACCATATTGGTAACACCGGCTGCAATTATAACAAATAACCCGAGTTTCGGTTTTTCGGCTGCGACGAAAAAACTTTGAAATAAATATTGCAAAACCAAAAACGGTAACGCACATAAAACAATTCTGCCGTAAATTACGCAATTTTCTAAAATTTCACCCTTTGCGCCCAAAAGTTTAGCGATGGGATTAAGCAAGGCTATAAACAACACCGCAATAACTACGCCTAAAATAAACGTTATATAAACGAAAAGCGAAAAAAGTTCGTTTGCGCGCTTTTTATCGCCCTCACCGAACACGTTCGAAACTATCGCAGTACCGCCGGTTCCGAACATAAATCCGACCGTCCCGGCGATCATTAAAAACGGCATAATCAAATTTACAGCCTTAAACGGAATATCTCCCGCTAAATTCGAAACAAAAAATCCGTCAACCACGCCGTAAATAGAGGTAAAAATCATCATGGCTATCGACGGAAACGTGAATTTTAACAAACGGCGATAAGTGAACTTATCTGAAATACGTATTGCCATTTTTTTAATCCTTCTGCATTTTAAAAATTTTTTATATCTTTTTCGAGTACCACGTTAAGTCGCTTGACATATTAAAAAAAGATTGTTAAATTATCTTTAGATTTAATTTTCTACATTGAAAAATCCGCGCAAAAAACTATAAATATCTTTATGTTGAGAACTCTCGAAAAAACAAAAGTCAATCACAATTATACTTTTTTAAATTTTTATGTCAACTATAAAAACACATAATCCGCATTTTATATCATTTTGTATTAAAAAATAACGAGGAATCAATTTTTATGCTGTTATATTATCTCATCGGCGCGATTGTTTTACTAACTATATTATTCTTTATTGCCACGTTCGTTTGCTATTGTCTAACTTTTTGTGTACCCGAAAAATGTAAAAACGATATTTTTTCACTTCCCGATACCGAACAATATTCGCCGTATAAAGAAAAATCTCATAAAATGATTGAAGAAACGCTTAAAATTCCATACGAAAGCGTTACGATTACCGCCTTCGACGGAATTACTTTATTCGGAAAGCTTTTTATTTACAACAAAAACGCACCTGTCGAAATAATGATGCACGGCTATAAAAGCGCTGCAGAGCGAGATTTCGGCGGAGGTGTTAAAATTGCATTATCCGGCGGACTTAACGTCTTGCTCGTAGATCAAAGAGCACACGGCAAAAGCGGCGGGAAAGCTTTAAGTTTCGGAGTTAATGAACGATTCGATTGCCAAAGTTGGATAAACTTTGCTTTAAAACGCTTCGATGAAAATACAAAAATTCTGTTGTACGGAATGTCAATGGGCGCGGCAACGGTACTTATGACCGCCGACCTTAATTTACCTAAAAACGTAGTAGGAATTGTTGCAGATTGCGGATATGACGCACCCGAACAAATAATTAAAAAAGTTATTAAAGATATGAAGTTCCCGCTCTTTCCAACCTACTTTCTGATACGACTCGGCGGAAAAATTTTCGGTAAATTCGATATCGAAAACGCTTCGGCGAAAAACGCATTAAAATCGTGCAACGTCCCCGTGTTATTTATTCACGGTAGCGACGACCGTTTTGTTCCTTGCGAAATGAGCAAAGAAAATTTTAATGTTTGCACATCGAAAAATAAAAGAATTTTAATAATCGAAGGAGCCGGACACGGAGTAAGTTATATGGTCGATAATATCGCATATATGCAAGCCGTTTCAGATTTTTTTAGCGAAACGTTAGAAATGAAAATATATTTAAAAGCAATTTAACATTTTAACGCAAAATTAAAAATCACCGCGAAAAACGACACGCGAAAACACAACGATAAAAAAATTATAACTAAAATTAAAAAGCCCTTTTATTCGTTTGACAAAACCTATAAAAAAATATATAATAATAAAAGTTTTGTAAATGCCGCTGTGGCGGAATAGGCAGACGCAAGGGACTTAAAATCCCTCGGCTTAACGGCCGTACCGGTTCAAGTCCGGTCAGCGGCACCAAAACGATTTAATCCGAACCGTTCTTTTTTAAAGTTGCGGTTCGGATTTTTTTATCAAAAAATTACTATTTCATCGATAATAATAGCAATTTCATCATACGGTTTCGAACATGAAAAAAGCAACAAAATCACTTTTACCAACAGTGTTTTTTGTTGCTTTTATGTTAGACGTAAAACTGTTTTTATCTTTTACGCTATTTGCTTTTTAATAATTTCGGGTTTTTTCAAACCTTTAACGACTTCTTCATCGATAATAATTCTCTCAACGTTTTTATCACTCGGAAGATCGTACATCGTATCGAGCATAAGGTTTTCAAAAATTGTTCTAAGTCCTCTTGCTCCCGTTTTTAAAGCTATAGCTTTTTTGGCAATTTCGCGAACGGCTTCTTCTTTAACGTCTAAAATAACCTTATCAAGAGCAACGAGCTTTTTATATTGCTTAACGATAGCATTTTTAGGTTCGGTCATAATTTTGACTAAAGCGTCCTCATCTAGTGCATCTAAGCCGACAACAATCGGCAAACGCCCTACAAATTCAGGAATTAAACCGTATTTTGTCAAATCTTGAGGTTGAATATCGTCGATTATGCGCTGTTTTTCATTGTTAACAGCTAAACCGCCGAAACCGAACGGAGCGGCATCTTTTCTCTCTTCGATAATTTTATCGAGTCCGACAAACGCGCCACCACAAATAAACAAAATATTAGTTGTGTCTAAACGCAAAACTTCTTGTTGCGGATGCTTACGACCACCTTGCGGCGGAACCGAAGCAACCGTGCTTTCGATTATTTTTAGAAGAGCTTGTTGAACCCCCTCTCCCGAAACGTCACGCGTGATTGAAACGTTTTCGCTTTTACGCGAAATCTTATCGATTTCGTCAATATAAATTATACCGCGTTGAGCTTTTTCAATATCGTAATCGGCGTTTTGAATAAGTTTAAGCAAAATATTTTCCACGTCATCGCCTACGTATCCGGCCTCGGTAAGCGTTGTTGCATCAGCAACGGCAAAAGGAACGTCTAAAATCTTTGCAAGTGTTCTTGCAAGCAAAGTTTTACCGCAACCCGTAGGACCTAAAAGTAAAATATTACTTTTATCTATTTCAAGCCCGTCATCGGCAATATTTTTTTGGTCCGTATAATTTATTCGTTTATAATGATTATAAACCGCAACGGAAAGAACCTTTTTTGCATGCTCTTGCCCGACGATATATTTATCGAGTTCGGCTTTAATTTCCATCGGTTTTTTTAATGCAACCGCCGAATTTTGAACGCTTTTATCACATTCCGCTATAACATGCCGACACACGTCAACACATTCGTCGCAAATATAAACGCCATCGGGTCCGGCAATGAGTTTTTTAACCTGAGAATTGAGTTTTCCACAGAAAGAACAATGTAATTCAGCAGATTTATTTTCTGTAATATTAGCCATTTTACCTCTTTATTTAAACTCTTTTTTCGCAAACGCCGTCTACTAAACCGTATGCTTCAGCTTGCTTTGCAGACATAAAATTATCCCTATCGGTATCTCGTTCGACAACCTCTAACGGATTTCCCGTATTTTGGGACAATATTTTATTGAGTTTTTGTTTTGTTTGCATAATGTGTTGCGCGTGAATGGCAATATCGCTTGCCTGTCCTTGAGCACCGCCCAACGGTTGATGAATCATAATTTCGGCGTTTGGCAATGCAAAACGCTTCCCTTTTGCTCCGCTCGAAAGCAAAAACGCGCCCATGCTTGCAGCCAAACCGATGCAAATAGTACTAACGTCACACTTAATATAATTCATCGTATCATAAATCGCAAGTCCGGCACTCACGCTACCGCCCGGGCTGTTTATATATAAATTGATATCTTTATTTTCATCCTTACTTTCAAGATATAAAAGCTGCGCAACTACCGTATTCGCAAGAGCGTCGTCAATTTCACCGGTAATAAAAACTATTCTTTTTTCAAGCAGCAACGAATAAATATCGTAAGAACGCTCACCGCGCCCCGACTGCTCGATAACCATAGGAATTAAAGCCATTTTTACACCTTTAGCTTGCATTTTTGCAAGCGCTTATTAAGATTATATTTTTATCGGGCGAATTTTAGTCGCCCGATTTTAGTTTTTTTGATTTTTGCGGACTAATTTTTTAGCCGATTTTGTTATTTTCGATAAGGAACGCAAAAAGCTTGTCGATTACAATCGAATTCGCTATATATTCGAGCTGACGAGCAGGCATATCCTTTTTATATTCTTCAAAAGTTTTTTCAACAGTATTCGCTTGTTCTGCAATTTTAGCGTCAACCTCTTCGGGTGTTGCGGTAATTTTTTCGTTTTCGATTATTTGCTCCACGACGAGCTGGGATTTAGCACGCGCTTTTGCAACTTCCGCAAAACTGTTTCTATATTGCTCCATCGTCTGACCGGTGTATTTTAAATATCCGTCTAAATCGAGTCCTTGATACATAAGTCTATATTTCATTTCGTCGATAATGCTATCGGTTTGTTTTTCGATTAAGCAATCGGGAATATCGATTTCGGTAGCATCGGTTACGGTTTTAACTATCTTATCTTCTATTTCGCGCTTCTCGGCATCGGCAGCAGCCTTTTCGAGGCGTTCTTTAACGCCGGCTTTATAAGAAGCTACACTCTCTTCGCCAACGGCATCTTTGATAAATTCGTCGTTAACTTCGGGTAATTCTTTAACTTTAATACCGTGAAGCTTAATCGCAAAAACGGCAACTTTACCCTTTAAATTTTCTGCGGCGTAATCGTCGGGGAATTTAACGGTAATATCACGCTCGCCGCCGATATTCATTCCGATAATTTGTTCTTCGAATCCGGGAATAAAGGTATTGCTGCCGATAACTATGGTTTGATGTTCTGCAGTGCCGCCTTCAAACTTAACGTTGTCTATAGAACCGGAATAGTCGATATCGCAAATATCGCCGTCCACTACAGAACGATCGGTAATTTCTATTTCTCTTGAATTTCTGTCACGAAGTTTTTCAACTTCTTTATCGACGTCCTCGTCGGTAACTTTATGCTCGTTTTTTTCAATCTTTAACCCGATATAAGCGCCAAGCTTAACCTCAGGTTTTAAAGGCGCTACGGCAATTATAATCATACCGCCGTCGTCTGCAGGTTTAATATCTTCAACAGACGGTCCGTCTATAACCTTATAGTCGACTTCTTTCTCGATAATATCGAAATAATATTTGTTAAACGAAAAGTTAATGGCATCCTCGAAAAATATTTGCTCTCCGTAAGCGCCTACCAAATAATTGTAAGGCACGTGACCTTTTCTGAATCCGGGTGCCGAATATTGGCTCTTATTTTTTTCATATGCGCTTTTGTTTGCCTCGAGCCAATCTTGCTTATCGAGTTCCATCGTGACTTTAAGTTCGTTTTTTTCTGTTTTTTCTGCTTTGTAATTCATTTTCGTTGCTCCGTTTTTTTTCTTGCCTAGCTATTTTATCAAATTAAAACTTAAAAGTAAAGTTTTTAACCTAAATATTTTACTTTTGGTTGGAATTTGTGTATAATATTATCGAAGTTTCACCATGTAAACGATAAAAATCGACGAGGAATTAGAAAAATGCCGCAAGACGCAATCACTTTAAAGAAAATGTCATTCGAATTAAACGCCATACTACAAGGTGCAAAAGTAAATAAAATAACGCAACCCACACAAGACGAACTAATTTTTCTTGTTTATGCAAAAAACGGAATTTCAAAACTAATAGTAAGCGCCAACGCCGTGACTCCGCGAGTCGGTTTCACTTCGATTGAACGAAAAAATCCCATTGTCGCACCCGCGTTTTGCATGCTCGCAAGAAAACATCTTTTAAACGCAACCATAAAAGCGTGTGAACTTTTGGGAAACGAACGCATAATTAAAATCACCCTGGACGGTAAAAACGATTTTTTGGAAAACACCGAAAAAGAGCTTTATTGCGAAATAATGGGCAAATATTCGAACGTTATTTTGTGCGAAAACGACATAATTTTAGGAACTTTAAAACCTTCTTCTCTGGATTTTTCTAAAAATCGAGCACTTTTAGCCGGAGCAAAATATGCGTTGCCGAAATCACAAGAAAAAATTGATTTTGAAAATAAAGAAGAAGCTTTGCAAATCCTTTCAAATTTTAACGGAGGCGATTTAGCGCAATATATTTTCAATTTTTTTAAAGGATTTTCTAGCTTAGCGGCAACTGAAATCTGTCAACGAGCTTTCGGAAAACCTACATTTGATTCACCTTTAGCAGAAAAAATTAACGCAGACGCTTTTTATTTGAAAATATCCGATTTTTTAAACGATGCCTGCCCGACTCCATGCGTCGTTTATGCAAATGACGGCGCACCGATTGATTACTTTTTTACGGATTATCTATCCGTTAAAGGCGAAAAAAAATATTTCGACTGTTTATGTAGTGCCGAAAAAGAATTTTTCGACTTAAAACAATCTTTAAAAATAAAAAACGAATTAAAAACGCGCTTGCTTTCAATAGCAAATTCGGCTTTAAAAAAAGAACGCAAAAAGCTACAAACAATTTTAGAAAAAGAAAATTCGTGCATAGGCGGCGAAAAATATAAAATTTTCGGCGAACTGATAACCGCGAATCTTTATAAAATAAAACGCGGAGATAAAGAACTCGTCGCTCCTAATTACTATGCCGATAACGAAGAGATAACAATTCCGCTTGACGAATCGCTTTCCCCTACCGCAAACGCGCAAAAATACTTTAAAAAATATGCAAAAATTAAAAATACCGTTAAAGCGATACAACCTCAGAAAGAGCAAACGCTTAATGAAATAGATTATATCGAATCGGTATTAAGCGAAATAAATTCAGCGCAAACGACCGACGACCTCGGATCTGTCGAAGAAGAACTCAAGCAAAGCGGAATGATAAAATCATCAAACGAAAAAAATCAAAAAATCAAAAAAGCCGATTTAAAAATTAGTTATCGAGTTTTCGAATACGGTGGCTTTAAAATACGAGCCGGTAAAAATAACGTTCAAAACGATAAACTCACCGCGATTTCAAAACCCGCAGATACATGGCTTCATGCAAAAAATTATCATTCTGCGCATGTGGTAATTGAAAGTAACGGTAAACACATGCCGGATGAAATAATTTTAATTGCCGCCGAAATATGCGCTTTTTATAGCGAAGTGAAAGGCGGGGGCAAAGTCGAAGTCGATTACGCTTTAAAAAAGTATGTAAAAAAACCGCCACAGGCAAAACCCGGAGCGGTGCTTTATACCGATTTTAAAACTATTTTAGTAATACCGGATTCTCATAAAAATTTAGAAATTTAACCGATTATTCTCTTTTGTTTAACAAAAAAAACGATTACGTTACACATAAAAATTTGATTTTTTCAGCTTTAATACTATGATTTTACAAAAAACTCTCGAATTTTTTATTCGGGAGTTTTTTGCAATGAAGCTTTATATGCACTTGCTTCTTCAATCAAATGTTCGGCATGTTTTTTCGCCGTTTCGTCATCATTATTGCCGCCTATAAGCCTTACAACTTCAAAGACTTTTTCGCATTCGTTTAATAAATGTATTTTCGTAAACGTTTTTCCTTCGTTTTCAATCTTTTCAATAAAAACAGAAGAATCGCTCATTGCCGAAATCTGTGGCAAATGTGAAATCGCTATAATTTGCCTATCAACAGCAATCTCGGCAAAGTTTTTTGCAACTATAACCGCGGCCGCCCCACTCAACCCTGCGTCTATTTCGTCAAAAATGTAAGTCCCGCAAACGCTTTGCGCCTGAGTTTTAATCGCCAACATAAAACGACTCATTTCGCCGCCGCTTATTATTTTTGAAAGCGGTTTTAACGGTTCGCCTAAATTCGCCGAAAAATAAAATTCAACGTCGTCTAATCCGCTAGCCAAAAATTCGGACACTTCGCCAATCGGTCGAATATCGGCAAAGACAACACCAAATTTAGCGCCCGACATCCCGAGTTGCTTTAATTTATCGGTAACGCGCTCCTCAAATTTTTTTGCGTAGGCTCTTCGTTTATCCGATAACGCCACGCATTGCGAATATGCTACGTTTTTTAAATCAATAAGTTCTTTCTTTAATGCTTCATAGCGTTCGTCAAAACTGCAAAGAGCATCGTATTCCTCTTTTGCTTTTGCTAAAAACTCATCAATTTCAGACAAGCTGTTACCGTATTTCTTTTTTAAACTTTTATAAACGTCTAATCGCTGTTCTATAAAATCCAAATCAACGTTTTCACTGTCTAAATTTTCCAATAAATCGCGAGCTTTTTCACCTAGTTCAGAAAGTTCGTCGGCAAAAATCGATAAAGAATTGAAAAGCTCGTCGTATTCAGCCCCCATCGCTACGATGTTTTTCAGTGCCTGCTTAGCGATATTAACGCCGTCAAGCGAGCCGCCGTCATCGATAATGCCGCCGCAAACAACCGATAACGCCGAATAAATTTTCTCTAAATTCAATAGTTTATTTCTTAAACAAACAAGCTCGTCTTCTTCGCCATCTTTTAAATCGGCATTTTCAATCTCAGCAATTTGATATTTCAATATATCTACGCGAATTGCTCGTTCAGCAGGCGTTCCGCCCGAAACCAAGATAGCTTTTTCTACGTCTTTTATTTTTGAAATCGTATTTTTAAGAGCGTTTTTTTCAATTCCGACTTCAGCACCACGGTCGATACATTCAAGCTGCTTGGCTTTACCGAGCAATAAAAAATGCTCGCTTTGACCATGAACGTCAACTAAATTTACGGTTATTTTTTTAAGCATAGCGGCGGTAACGTTTTCACCGTTTATTTTAATATAACCGTTTCCTTTTAAATCGAATTTGCGTTTCACTATAAGTTCTTTGTCGCAATCGATATCGTATTCGCGCAAAATATCCTTTATATCTTGAGAAATATCCGTAAAATCGCAAGAAACAAGACAAAAATCGGCACCGTGGCGTATCATGCTTTTATCCGCCTTAGCACCCAAAACAAAATTTATCGAATCCAAAATAACCGACTTACCCGAACCGGTTTCACCGGATAAAACATTAAGCCCGTTCGAAAATTCTATTTCCGCCTCGTCGATAAGCGCAACGTTTTTTATATTTAACCTGCAAAGCATAGTTATTCCTCAAAAAGATTAAAGCAATTCCTTTAGTTTTTCGGTAACCAAAATCGCGTCGGCGGAACTACGCGTAACAATCAACAAAGTATCGTCACCGGCAACACATCCTACAACTTCTTTAAAATTCAAACTATCGACCGTCGCACCTACTGGAGCGCCGTTACTTATAAGCGTTTTTACAACGATAAGGTTTTGCGCCGGCTCGATTGACACAACCGCAGCTTTAAATAAAGATAGAAACTTAGCATTGTCTATCTGATTGCTTTGCGTAACCTGCGCGTAACGATATCTTTTTTCGGTTCCGTTAACTTTTATAAGCGAAAGCTCGTTTATATCGCGTGAAATAGTCGCTTGCGTTACAGGGTAACCGTTAGCATTAAGTAACGCAATCAACTCCTCTTGTGTTTCAACCTCGACTTGTTTTATTAAATCGAGCAATTTTTTTTGTCGCTTTATTTTTGACATACTATTTATTCACCCGTTCCCATATATTTTAATTTTTTATTAAGTTTAGTAAAAAAACTTTCGCCTTTCGCTATATTTACGAATAAATTAGATTTTTTAATCACAACACACTCGTTCGTCGAAAGCGAAGCGACTAAATTTCCATCTGCATAAACGCCTGCTTTTTCAGCCCCTCTTTTTTCGCCTATTCCGATTTTAGCAACGGCATCGTCGTTAAAAACTATAGGCCTATATCTAAGCGAATGAGGACAAACAGCCGTCGCAATTAAACCTTTTAATTCGGGATCCAAAATAGCGCCGCCCGCAGAAAGCGAATAAGCAGTAGAACCGAGCGGCGTTGCAATAATAAGTCCGTCGGCAAGATATTCGTCTACAAAATTGTCGTTGATTTTTAAGTTTACTTTTAAACTCCGATTTTTAAAACCGTCCGTTAGCGAACGCGCAACAGCTATTTCGTTAAATGCGAAAAATTGTTTATTTTGTTTATTTACGAAAGAATTTATCTCGTTTTTTTCAATAAAACCTTCCAAAAAATATTTCTTTACGTATATCGTTTTATCCGATAAAACAGCGGAGCAAATCTCACTAGTCGAAACGCTTCCCTCAAGCGAACTTAAAAAACCGAGATTCCCGGTATTTACGGCAAAAAGTTTAGCTCCGATTCTTGCCGCCGAAAGAGCACACCGCAAAATAGTCCCGTCCCCGCCAAAGCATACAAAAATATCGGCAATCAGCTTTTCCGACGGACATTCGGCAACTTCCCTGCTTGAAGTAAACAGTGAGCTTTTCACATCGGGCGGCAATACTTTTATGAATTCGCGTGCAAGTTTTATAGACCTTTCGTCGTTTGTTTTAGTAAAAACAGAAATTTTCATTTTAATTTATCCAAAACCGAAGGCAAATCGATACTGACTCGATCGTCGTTAAAAATATATGCAAGATATTCCACGTTTTTATCGTTTTTAAGCGGAGCTTCGGTTATACCGCAAACGCTTAAAGAAATACTTTCGGCAAAATTAGTCAGCTTTTTTATAACCGAAAAACGTTCTGTTTTATCACGCAAAATCCCATTTTTCAGTCTGACTTTTCTATCAAGTTCGAATTGCGGCTTTATGAGCGCGATAATGTAGCCGCCCTTTTTTACAATGTTTTTTAACGCAGGTAAAATATATTCAAGCGAAATAAAGCTACAATCAACTACGGCTGCGTCGATTATTTCAGAAAAATCGGCACTCGTCAAATAACGAGCATTCGTTTCATCCATTACAACAACCCGCTCGTCTCGAACTAAAGTTTTATCGAGCAAGCCGCTCCCTACGTCGATACAAAACACACGTTTTGCACCGTATCGCAATAAGCAGTCCGTAAAACCGCCGGTCGATGCACCAACGTCGGCAAAAGTAAATCCATTTATTTCGGGACTAAACTCTTTAATCGCTTTTTCAAGCTTATATCCGCCAAGCGAAACAAACGGCTTTCGATCGGACATAATTTCTATTTTTTCATTGCCCGATATTTCCTTCGACGCCTTTTTTTCGACCTTTCCTTGCACGAAAACTTCGCCTCTTTTTAAAGCTTCGCTTGCTTTATTTCTCGATAAAAAATAGCCGTGCTCTACTAAAAAAACATCTAAGCGCATTACGACACCCTGTCTTTAACGAATTTAAAAAAATCAAGAAAAAACGAGTTATTGTCTATGTTTTTTAATATTTTTACGCCACACGTAAAAACGCTTTCAATATTCTTTTTTACATTTTCCAAGCCAAAAACAGAAACGGCGGTAACTTTATTTTGCCTACTATCCTTACCCGTCGTTTTGCCTAAATCAAAAAAAGAACCAACCGCATCCAGCAAGTCGTCGGTATACTGAAACAGCCTACCTAAATTTTTCCCTATAAGCAAAAATTCGTCATAATATTTTTCTTTGGCAATTAGCGAAGCCATTGTAAACGGCAAAGTTATAAGCTTACCCGTTTTTAAATCATCTATTTGCTCTAGCGTTTTTTCGCTAAGTTCTTTTTTATCAGCTAAATCGTAAGCTTGCCCGCCTACCATACCTAAACACCCTGAAAAAGCGGCAAGCTCTTTCGCGGCAGAAAGCGTTCCGTCGTCGCGAACGCCGCCTAAAGCGATTTCGTAGGCAAAATTTAAAAGCGCATCACCCGCTAAAATAGCCATTGCCTCTCCGTAAACTTTATGATTAGAAGGCTTTCCGCGCCTATAATCGTCATTATCCATAGCGGGCAAATCGTCGTGAATGAGCGAATAAGTATGAATAAACTCCAACGCAACGGCAAATTCCGAATATAATTTATAATCCAAGCCCAGCGATTCGAGCGTAGCAAAAAATAAAACGGGTCTTATGCGCTTTCCTCCGGCAAAAACCGAGTATTTCATCGCAGAAAGCAAATCGGCGTTACAATCTAAGCCTTTAAAAGCGTTCTCGATAGATAAATCGGCAAAAGATTTATATTCTGAATATTTTTTATTAAAATTTCCGTCGTAATTATAAATCATAATTAATTCCGTTTTGTAAAATAGCCGCCTCGATGGTGTTTTCGATAAGCATCGTAACCGTCATCGGTCCGACGCCGCCGGGAACCGGAGTTATATAATCGGCAACCGAAACAGCACCGTAAAAATCGACGTCACCGACGAGTTTTCCGTCTACCCTATTTATTCCGACGTCTATAACGGCTGCGCCCTTTTTTATCATATTCGCAGTTATAAAACAGGGTTTCCCCATCGCAACTACCAAAACATCCGCTTTCGACGTTATTTCCGCGAGGTTTTTCGTGTGGGAATGACAAATAGTGACGGTAGCATTTGCGGCAAGCAAACAAGCAGCCATGGGCTTCCCGACCATATTACTTCTGCCGACGACGACAGCATTTTTTCCGTCTAAATCAATGCCGTATTCTTTTAACAACGCCATAACGCCCTTAGGCGTACAAGAAATCGAACAAGGCTCACCTAATAAAAGTCTGCCCTCTGAAGCGGAAGTAAGCCCGTCTACGTCTTTTTCTACGGGTACGTGCGACAAAATTTCGCGTTCGCAAAATCCTTTAGGTAACGGTAACTGAATTAAAATTCCGTTCACGGATTCATCTGCGGCAAGACCGTCAATAACATTTATTATCTCTTGCTGAGAAACCGAATCAGACATTCTTATTGTTTGAGATTGAACGCCGACGTAGGCACATGCCTTTTCCTTGTTTGCGACATAAACGAGAGAAGCGGGATCTTCGCCGACAATCACTAAAGCCAATTTGCAACAAACGCCATATTTTTGCTTAAGTGTTTCAACCTTAATTTTTAATTCGTCTTTAATTTTTAACGAAGTAGCTTTTCCGTCAATTAAAATGCCCATTTTTTTTAAACTCCCTTGTCCTCATCTAATCGTTTTTTCAACTCAGCCAAAATTCCGTTTACGAAGGACGGACTTTTTTCCGAAGAAAACTTACGAGTAAGCGAAACCGCCTCGTCTATCGCGACTATATCGGGAACGTCGCTAAAATATTTTAATTCGGCAACGCCGATTTTTAAAGCACATTTATCCGTCAAAAATAAACGCGAAAAATCAAATCCGCTTGAAAGCTTTGAAATAATCTCTGTAATTTCAGCGTCGTTTTCTTTAATCGTAGAATATAAAAGCGAAGCGAATTTTTCATCGCTTTCACTAAGTTTATTTTCGGCGTATATTTTTTTAACGAATCCGTCATCGTTTTCTTGATTGAATAAATCGTGATACAGTAAAACGAAAACAGCTTCTCTGGCATCTCTTCTCATAGTAAAAACCTTTAACAAAAATTATTGCGATATTTATTCCTTAAAAACGCGCTTTAAGCCGCAATAAATTTTGCGGCTTAATATTGATTAGTATTCGTTTTTATCGTTTTCGTCGAAGTTTACGCTCACGACGTGAACGTCTACGCTCGAAATTTTATACTCCGTCATAGCTTCGACGTTGTGTTTTACGCTTTGCTGAATATTATACGCCACGTCGGGAATATTGTATCCGTATAAAACCGAAACCGTTACGTCAACACAAACGTTATCGTTTTCAAAAGTAACTATAACGTCGTCCTTTTTCTTAGACGAACCGCCTAAAGTCACGCCTTCAATTTCTGAAACCGCCAAAGAAACGATTCCTTTAACAATACTGTTGTTGTATACGACTTTTCCCGAAGGAATATCTTTGCGAACGTTTTTCATAAACACCACCGCGCAACTATCGATTTGACTTAAGCTTTTATTTTTATTAAATCCATTCACCAAAAATTCTAAAGCATAAAAATCTTTCCGTATTAAAGGCAAACGATTTTGCGAAAGCTATAGTCAGTTGCTTTACTATACTAAGTCTTAAACATTATAGCATATTTTGAAAAAAATGCGTAGCGTTTTTAAGCTTAATAACGGCTTTTGTTTATATTTTTTTATTCGCAGTCGTCTCTCAGTCGTTTTTGTAGTCGCTTTTTTATCAAAAAATTACGAAATAGGTATTATCCTAACGTTCTCGGGTGATGCGCTAACCTCTTCTAGCATAACGGTATAAATAGCAATCGCGTCATCCGTATCGAAATCGGAATCATCGACTACGACTGTTACGTTATCTGAATCTAAGCCTATCATAACGGCAACGTTTTCATAACCCTTAGCCTTAATTAAATTTTCCAAAAGCAATTCGCGCTCTACAATTTCGGTAAGTTTAAGTTTGGTTTTCAGTGCGTCTTCTTTTGCTTCTGAATTTTCGTCGGCTTGACTGATAATGCTATCTAACTGTAGCAGTTGCTCGTTGATGCTCGCCGCATGCTCGCTACGATATTCACTAAAATAATTTGCCGTCGGAACGGTTGAATCGTCGCTGTTGTTTGTAAGTAGAAAGTTACAAACAGCCGTTGCTGCAAGAAGAACCACCATACACGATAAAATAACGATTTTCTTTTTCTTTGACATTTTTTTTGCTCCTAACTATTAAGTATTTTATATTTTTACGGTGAGGCGTTTTTGTTTTTTTCGTTAATTTATTTGATTTTTTCACGTATTAAAAACAAACACCGAGCCGTTTTTTCCTTTTTTTATTCTTTTTTATAAAATGTTACCGCTTAAAAGCTAAGCTAGAATATTATATTTTTCACGACCGAAAAATATTACGCAAAGTATTACGTTTTTTAAGTTTTTTTTGCCGTTTTATTTCATAGTAAGAATTTCGATTTTATTCACGTCTATATCTAAAAAGACTTTTACCGCATTTAGTATCGACATTTTTACCGCAAGTTTATCTCCGCCTTGCGCAACTATTACCACCCCGCGAATTTCAGGATAAAGCTCGCCCAAAACGATGGGTTTTCCGTTTACGATAATGGGAGATTGCGTTTTTTCGCCGTCTTGCGAAGCGTTCGTTTCGGCGGCAAGCTCGCTTGTAATTCCGCGTTCGACCGAAATAATTACGCTAACCTTACCCGCACCCTTTATCTTTGAAAGTTCAGCCGAAAGTTTACCTTCTAACATTTCTACATAAGCTTCGGCAGAGGAAGTTTCGGATTGACTCTGATTAGATGATTGCGATAATCCCGAAGCAAACAAAGCTATCACCGCTACCGCCGCCGCTACGGCTAAAACATATTCGGGTTTAATTTTTTTTAAGAATTCTTTAATCGAAAATTTGTTTTTACTTTTTTCGTTCATTTTCTTCATAAATATTCGTTTATCACGACTTTAACCTCACCGCCAAAAAGTCGTTCTAAATTATTTTTGCACGTTTCGCATATCGACGATATATCTATATGCTCTTCGTTTTTTATAATAACCAAGTCGCTAGCATTTATAATAAATTTTTTCGGCAACACGCCGTCGTTTTTTTCACCGAACGAAACGCCGGCATTTTCTAAAACGATTCCTTCGCTTAAAAGTGATTTTTTTGCTTTAGAAATATATTCGTTTGCAATAAAAATCCTTAGATTTTCGTTATCGCAAAAATATTCGTTAAACGCGTTTTCGTAAGAAAAATCGCTAAATAAGTCATAAGAAATCCCGTTTTCGGTACCTTTGTTTACTGCGCTTATTACAATCAACGCTGCCGCGGCAGAAAACACAAATGAAATAATTTTTTTAGTTTTACCTTCGGGCATTACCAATGCAAGCAATGCAAAAAGTATCGAAGCGGCGGTTACGGCATAAACGAACCCTTTTATAAAATCAATCATTTTTTATTTAAAATCAACTAAATAGCGTTCCTTGCGCCGTTATAAAAAACACGATTGTTGTAAAATAAAGTACAAAAACATAAATCAAAATCGCCGAAAACATAGAAAGCCCTTTGCAAAAAGCCGATATCGCATCGCAAAATCTGCTATCCGTTATCGGCTCACAAAATGCCGAAACTAATTTTAAAGACAAGGAAAAACAGGCTATTTTTACTATAGACGAGAGAACGGATATAAGCAGACATAGCGCAACGATTACCCCTGCCGCGTTTTTTATAAGCGCGGCGCCTAAAATTATTAAATCTACGCCATCCTTTGCAAGTCCGCCGACAAACGGCAGTCCGCCCGATAACGTATATTTAAAAATTTTTAAAAGCGCACCGTCGTATCCGGAAGCAGATACCCCGCCTATTGCCGTAAAAATCGAAAAAATCGTTAGTACTATTCCGATAATCCATTTAAAAGCCGATTCTAAAAAAGAACACAGCCTTTTTAATGTAAATTTTTCCGAAAAAGTACTAACAGTCAAAACTACGCAAACGCAAACAGCAATAGGAACCAAAACTTTTACAGCAAGGCTAAGCCCTGCTCCGCTAACGAATACGTATGTCGGTTTTAAAACCTCAGCGGTAGAACCGCTCGCACTTAGCGAAAGTAATGTTATCAACAAAGGAAAAACTGCGTCTATTTCAGAACATAAAGCGATTATTTCACCTAAAACGCTTTTAATAAGCGTAAAAGTTTCGCAAAAAATAAGCCCGGCGCTTGCGCAATAGCACACGTTAAAAACAAGTACGCTAACACGCGAATTTTTATTTAAAGCGGAAATAACGCCGTAAAAAATCGCGATTGCAAAAATGCTTACGAGCATTGGTGCAAGTTCCTTAAATTTAGCACCGAAAAGCGAACCGAATATTGAAAAAACATCGCTAAAATCCACGGATAATTTACCGCTTGCGATATCTAAAAGCGTTTGCTTTACACTACTTTCAAAAAACACTTTACCGTAATTATCGAAAAGATTTTCAAAAGAACCTAAATCCAAATTGTCGGCTATATCTTTTAAAATTTCAGTTAATTCTTCCTCGTTCGAAGCCGAGGCTTCTTCACTTATCTCGTCATCATCCGATACAAATAATTTTTTTTCATCGTCAGAAAATTCGCCTTTGTCAATCTCTAAATCATAGTAGCTACATTCCGATTTAAAAAAAGCATAACAAACAAACCGTTCGCTTCTATCGCCGAATTGCTCAACGATTAAAAAGAACAAAAATGCAACAACTAGAAAAATCAAAATAAAATTTTTAAATTTAAATCGTTTACTAAAAAATTTTATCACAACAAACTCAAAAACGAAACGACGGTTTCGAATACCCCTTTAAAAATCGGTGCGCTTAAACAGAACACTATTATTTTACCGATTACAGCCAACTTATCCGCAATACTTTTTATTCCGAAATCTTCAACTAAAGAACAGGCAAATTCAATTAAATAACAGATAATCGTTATCTTAAAAACACAAGATAAAAGTTCCGAATCGATTTTTGTTTGCTCGGCAAGTTCTGAAAAAATTCCAAAAACCGTCGATAAATAAGCCGCGGAATAAAAAAGTATTACTGCTCCGCCGGCGACTAAGGCAGGAATAAATAATTGAGAATCTACACTTTTTAAATAATAGCATAAAACCGCAATAATCAGCGACAAAGCTATTATTCTATAAACTTCAGACATATATTTTTATAAAATAATGTATTATGTCACACATAAACACACAAAAAAACGCGCATTTTAACTAGCTTTTTCAGCTAATAAAAATCAAATAAATTTTTTAAATTTTCAAACAAATCGGAAACCATTCCTACAACCATTGTCAGCACTATTACAAGCCCTGCCACGGCAACTAACATTGCTATATCGTCGCGATCTGACTTTTTTAATATTTGACAAATAACCGTTATAAGTAGTCCTATCGCCGCAATTTTAAAAACAATATCTACGCTCATATTATTATCACAAAGGCTATAAGTCCAAAAACAATGCCTAACTTTTTATAAAGTGTTCCGTATTTTTTATCCGTCGCTTCGCTCTCTTGAAGATATTTCTTAAATATATCGCCATAGCGCAAACACTCTTCTATTTGCGAAAAAGCGTCGCTTTTGCCGAGTTTAAAAAAATATGCGCTTACGTCGCTTTTTTCTTTTTCGCTTAAAACGACGCCTAAAATCTTTGTTTCAACAAACTCCTTTTTTACTTCTTCGTTTTTTAATCGAGAATTTTTTACTTTTTGAAGCAATGCGTTTAACGAGACAGATGCATATCTTTCAGAAAGAATTTCAGCAATATAACGCCTTGAAAAACGCATTTCTTTAATATAGTCGCCGTTAAATTCGTATAAAGACGAAAAAAATAATGCTTTTTTACTTTTTTTATCCGAATAATATTTGCCCGCCGCCGAAAAACAAACAAAAAGCGCGATTGCGGCTATCAACTTATACGTAATTTTTCACCGTCCTTATTTATAAATTCGCATATTTTAAATCCAGAGCCGAATTTTTCTAAGGTTATAAAATAATCAAAACATGCATTTTCGATAACGGCTCGCATATATGTTTTTTTAATTATATCCGCATATGAGCCGCCGTGAACCGAACAAATGGTTTTCACACCCGAAAGAGAAGCAAACACTACCCCGTTGACGTCGCTTTCATAAATCAACTCATCGGCAACGACAAAATCCGGGGAAAGGGTTTTAATTGCGCTGTAAAAACCAAAATTTTTATCGCAAAGCTTAATTATATCGCTTGTTTTACCTAAGTCGAAGCGCGAGGCCGAAAGTTCGTCTTTATCGTCGATAACGAGTATATTTTTTTGTTTTTTTAAAGAAATTTGCCTAATTAAATCACGTAAAAGAGTGGTTTTACCTACACCCGGCGGCGAAATAACAAGCACTCCGTTATCGTTATTTAATTGTGTAAGATTATAAGCGTCGTCAGCGCAACCTTGCACTTCTCGAGCAAATCTAACACAAAGCGCCGTAAAATTTTTAATTGTTATAATTTTTCCGCTTTCGCAAACACATTCGCCCGCAACGCCCACTCTCACGCCGTCCGAGCAAGAGATATATCCACGACTTAAATTTTCATTTTGAGCATAAAGCGAATTTTCAGCACAAGCCGCAACTATATTTTCGATTTCTCGACGAGAACAAACATAAGGAATGCCGTCAAATTCTAAAAACGTTTGCGTTCCTAAGATATTCGCGCATGCTTGCTTGTCCGCCCTGAGTCTAAATTCATAAACGTCGCCTGATAATGCAAGTTTTTTTAAAGGTTTTGGCAAAAAATCGTATTTTTCCATATCAAAAAATTAAAAAACAAGCAAACCCGCCTTTCCGAGATTTCACTATAATATATTTTTAGCGTATAAAAAAAATACCGACTTATAGCAATCGGTATTTATTAAAATCGTCATTTTTTGTCGAAAGACTCGTTAGCTTACTTCCAAGAAAAAGCCATCAGTCCTATACGTCCTAAAACCGCATTTTTCTTGCACTCTTTTAGACTGAATATTAAAATCGTAATACCCGCAAAAGAAGAAAATCTAAATTACAATCCTTAAATAAATATTATTTCCCCGTTAATTTTAAATAATGCATTCATTTTAAAAACTCCGTCTTTTGCATTATAATTATTGCCTATAATCCGCTAAACGTTTTTAGTTTAAAACGACCGCCATTTGCGTGTTAGGCAAATGGCGGTCGTTTTTCTGGTCGAGGCGACGGGACTTGAACCCACGACCTCTTGGTCCCGAACCAAGCGCGCTACCAAACTGCGCTACGCCTCGGATATATTACATCCACATAACTACCGATTTATTATAATACATAACCGCAAAAAAAACAACTGTTTTTTGCTTTAAAAAGTCAATTTCTAATTAAATTTTTGCTTTTTATCGCATCATCGGCGCTTTACCTTACAGCAATCTGCAGTTTTAAAATCATTAACGGATTTTCGAAAGAACGACAAGAGTTTCGACGTCTTTGCAACCGGCAAACATATCATATCCGCGAAGATATTCGATTTTATATGTGCTAGGTAACACCGTTTTACCTAATTCGACGAGCTTAACACAATCAACCGATTTTTTTACGCCGTCCGCTTCGTCGTATTTTAAAGTTCCTAGCAATAATCCCAAATCGCGTGCGAGCGTTTGCGGGCTGCATGAAATATAAATAATTTCGTTTGGCGCAGCTTTTAATAGTGCTTTTACAACAGCCTTGTCCAACCCCTTGCGAGGAGGATCGAGATAAACCACGACGTTTTCACCATTATTTTTTAATTTTTCAATCAACGGAGGCAATGCTTGTTCGCAAGGAGCGCAAATAAATTCAGCGTTATTTACTCCGTTTTCAGTAGCCAAAGCTTTAGCTAAATCTACGGCTTCATCTATAATTTCAACACCTATCGCGCGCGAACTTTTTTTGGCTAAAGCGCAAGTTAAAAGCCCGGTTCCGCAATATGCGTCGATAACGGTTTTGTTTTTGTCTAAAAATTCGCACGCTTTTTTATAAAGCGCGTTTTTAACGTATTCGTTGACTTGCATAAATGACTTTGGACCGATCTTATAAGTTAAACCTTCCCACTCGCTGCAAATAAAGCCATCGCCGTCAATTAAATAATACTCGTCGCCTAAAATTACGTTGTTAGAATTTTTATTGACGTTAACGTAAAGCGAATGTTTGCCTATACATTTTTCAAGCGAAGCGCTAAACGATTTAACCCCGCTCAAGCGAGCGGTCGTTGCGACCAAAATAATTATGAACGAGTCACCCGATTTTTTAACGACCAAATGCCGAACTTTACCAGACGAATTTTTTTCATCATACCCTTCAATCGAAAACTCTCGCATATAGTCTTTTAAAGCTGAAATAATTTTAGCAACCCAATCGCCGTGCAAGGCGCAAGAATCGATTTCGACAATTCTATGGCTATTTCTAGCAAAAAAACCTATTTTAAGTTCGCCGTTTTCAGAACGTACCGGCAATGCAAGTTTCACTCTATAACCAAATTGCGGAACGCTTTCGACCGTATTTAACGGATTCGTTTTTATAAAAGCAATTTTTTCAAGCGTTTCGGCAATTAGCGATCGCTTATATTCGAGTTGTTCGCGATAATCGAGATGCAAAAGTCTACAACCGCCGCATTTCGCATACGTAGAACAATTTGGCTTTACGCGTGCAACAGAAGGAGTAATAACGGTTAAAAGTTTAGCAAAAGCTATGCGATTTCCGCATTTTAAAATTTGAACCTCTACCCTTTCGCCTTTTGCGGCAAACGGAACAAAAACCGTAACGCCTTCGTTTTTTAAGATTCCTTCGCCTTCGCAACCGTATGCAATTATATCACCTTCGATTATGTCGTTTTTGCGCATATCGATTTTCTCCTTGAGTTTGCGAATATCAGAGCTTGAGCCTTTTTAATAAAATATCGAGCGACCGTTTAAACTTAAAAATTATATAGTCGTAAATCGGGAAAAAAAGCGCTCCACCACCCAATAAAACGTATAAAACGTATTTTTGTAAAACTTCGTTTTCAGAAACAAACATTTGCGTAAAAAAATACATTACTAAAAGAGTGCCTAAAAACCAAATTTCTTTAATAACAAGCGCAAAAATTTTGTTAATTTTAAATTTTAGCTGAAGTTCGTTCGCCAAAGCGTGCAACCCGAAAAACATCGCGAACGGAATTATTATTTGAAATCTGCCGCCGGCAAGCACTAAAGAAAGCAAAGCCGCCGCAACGTATGCCAAAAAAGCCCCTAAATAATATTCCTTATACAGCGGAAGCATCATGCATAAACTTGCCAAAAACAAACAAGACAAATCGAGAGTTTCGAAATATGCCCCCACCACCAACAATATCACGGAGAGCGCCGCCGACAATGCCGATAGCGCTATTGCCTTAGAATTACCTTTCATTTTAAAAAAAATCGCTTAACGACAATTGCAACAACAATTGAGTAAGTATGAACAAGCTATCGTTCGACAACAAAAACTAAAGCAATCGTCGCCGCCCATCATTTCGGTGGGTTCTTCATATTTACCGGAACCGGATTCGTTCCAATGCGGATCTGTCTTTTTTTGATTTTCGTTATTAAAATTCATCTGCTTGCACATTTTGTCGTAGGCGCGTTTATATTTTTCCTCGCCTTCGTTCATTTGCATAGCGATTTCAAGCTGTTTTTTGCTTTCATTAATCCAATTTTTCTTGTAAAAAACAATGGATTGATAGTAATGCCATTCAGCGCTACGATCGTCAAAATTATCCAAAAGCGATTGAGCCTCGGTAAGATTGCCGGATTTTATAGCAGATTCTACATTATCGAACCCACCGCCAAAATATCCGTTTTCACTATTTTTGACACCGTCTTTTCGATAATCGCAAATAGCGGCGTAAGCGTTTTGAAGCTCGGTAAGTTTTCGTGCCGCGGCATTACCCGCCTCACCCTCTAAAAACATATCGTTTTGATAACGTCTTTTTAGTTCTAAATACTTTGCGCTAAGCTCTTCGTCGGATACACTTTCGTCGCAACCGATAATATCGTAATACTTTTTAATTTCGTTCATTTCGTCCTTTAATTTATATATATTTTACGAGATTTTTGATGTTACGTTAAATTTTTACGTCAAATATCAATACGCGTCGTATTTTTTTTCTTATTTGTTTTTGACAGCCCGTTTAAAACTTCTTTCGTCCTAACCTTCGTCCCCCTAGACGCAATATTCCGTATAAGGTCGGCGTTAAATTTAAATTCGAGCTTAGAAAGCGATTCGTCTATAGAAACAATCACACTTGATAAAATAAAGTTGATTTCTTCGGCATATTTTTCCTTAAGACTTTCGAAATCAGTAGCTTTATACGAAGCAAAAAACGGATTATAATTGCCCTTTTTTACGTCCTCGTCATAATCGTCGAGCGCGTCGATAACGTAAATCCACTTGCCTAAATTATAAAAGAATAGATTCGAACTTTCGCTTGCCTTATCGCCCAACAAAACGACTGATAACTCTTGAAGCATACACGCAAAAGGATCGGCTATAACGTCTATGCGCGATTCTCCGTTTTTTTCAAGCGAGGCAAGTTTTTCATAGTTATTTTTAACGATATCGACGAGTTCGGGATGTTTTTTTGCCGCTAATTTAAATCCACGCGCGGTAAATAGCCGCTTTCCACGCCCTCTGCCGTTGTCTAAAACGTCGTCGGAAAGCTTATAATACGCCAAAATTACGTTAAGACAACCTAGCGTTAAGGACAAATCGTCGGGTCGAGCAATCGGTCTTTTTGTTATCGGATGAACCGCGCAATGTTTGCGTTCGATTTTTACGTCGATTCCGAGCAAATTATGAATTATTGCAGACATAAACGCAATATCATAAGTAAGCGAAAATCTAGCAGCGGTTCCGCAAGAACGACCGATACTTTTACAAACTCCGCAATAAAGAGCCTTGTAAAGCATGTCGTCTTTCATGTATAAATACGGCGTATCAGGCTTAACGTATCCGAACATTACTTTTGCCCGAGCTGATAAAGCCCCACCTTTCTATACACCTTGCTAAGCATTTTGCGAGCAAGATGATTAGCCTTTTCGACACCGTTCTTCATAACTGATTCTAAATAAGTTTTATCGGCTAAATATTCGTTCTTTTTATCGTTTATAGGCACGATAACGGAGGCAATTGCCTCGCCTACTTCGTTTTTAAATTCGCCGTAGCCGACGCCATCGAACTTCTTTTCGATATCGGCAGTCGAAAGCCCCGTAAACGCACTGTAAATCGCAACCAAATTACTTATGCCGGGGCGAGATAAATCGTAAGCGACTTTATTGTCGCTATCGGTTACCGCACGGCGAACCTTACGAATTATCGTGTCTTTATCATCCACAAGAGAGATAAATGCATTTTCGTTTGAATCGCTTTTAGACATTTTATGCTCGGGATCCTGCAAACTCATAACGTTAGCTCCGACTTTAGGAATAATGCCTTCGGGCACTACAAACGTCGGCGAATAGCGATTATTGAAGCGCTCGGCTATATCGCGCGCTATTTCGAGATGCTGTTTTTGATCTTTCCCGACAGGAACGACGTGCGCGCCGTAAAGCAAAATGTCCGCAGCCATAAGTACGGGATAATCCATAAGCCCCATGTTGACGTTATCCGCATGTCTAAGCGATTTGTCTTTAAATTGAGTCATTCTGGAAAGCTCGCCGGGATAAGTAACCGTATTTAATATCCAAGTAAGCTCGGCATGTGCAGGAACGTGCGATTGTACGAATATTATCGATTTTTCGGGATCGATTCCGCAAGCAAGATAAAGCGCGACTAAATTTAAAGTACGCGCGCGAAGCTCCGATGGTACTTGCCTTACTGTTAGCGTATGCAAGTCTGCCACGGAATATATACAATCGTATTCGTCTTGCAAAGCTACAAAATTACGCATTGCACCGATATAATTTGCAATCGTGGGAGTGCCGGAGGGTTGAACCGCACTAAAGAGTATCTTTTTTTCTTCCATGTCGATAAATTAAATGGCGCCAAAAGACAAACGAAGCGCGCGCTCCGCAAAAACAGCGAAAACGAGAGCCAAAACTTTGATACGCCACAATATCCTTTATAATATCTAGAATAAGTATTTATGTATTAAAAAAATTCGGCGGGCAAATTCCATAAGAGAAGCCCGCCGCAATCCGCTTTAATTAGTCAGCGTATTTCACCATATACTCGGGCAAACTTTCTTTTGCGCAAGAAACGGTTAAAACGAACTTAACGCCGTATTCTTTTTCGAGCTTTTCGGCTTCGTCAAATAACGCGGTCATATCGTTAACGCCGCAATCTGCAATACGCATAATGCCGTCGGCAAATATGTATTCGATATCGGAGTTCCCCGCCATAAGTCCGTCGATAAATCCGACGAATGCCGATATATCGGAAACGGCGTAATCTTCGGTATAAACGCATCTTACGTTGAAGTCAATGTTTGCAGAATACGCTTTTTTCTGAGAAATGAAAACAACGTTTCCTTTCGCTTCCTTCACTACGTCGTTGACGAGATCGGTGATAATTTTCGTTTTGCCCGTGCCTTTTTCGCCGCATATAATTTTTATCATATTGTTGCTCCTCCAAGCAAGTTATTTTTGCTATATATATTTTACCTTATTTTTAAGATAATTTCAAGGATTATAACGAAAAATTTTTAATTTTTTTCGATTTTACCAAAATATTACCGTTTTACAACCGTTACAGAACGCAATTCGAATTTAAAAAATAAAAATCGAATTTAAAATTTTAAAAAAATCAATCGCCGGACTGCTCGGAAAGTTTCTTTTCTCGCTCCGAAATAGCCAACGCGTCAATCATTTCGTCGATATCGCCCATCAAAAAGTTTTGAAGAGAATAAAGAGTTAAACCTATTCTGTGGTCGGTGACTCTGCCTTGCGGAAAGTTATAAGTCCTTATGCGCTCGGAGCGGTCGCCCGTCCCGACTTGACTTTTTCTATTTTCCGCATACTCGCTTTGGTATTTTGTATTATAGTAATCGAAAAGTCGGCTTTTCATAACCTTCATAGCCTTTTCGCGGTTTTTAATTTGACTGCGCTCGTCTTGACAGTTAACGACTATACCCGTGGGAATATGCACCATTCTGATACATGACTCCGTTTTGTTAATATGCTGACCGCCTGCGCCGCTCGAACGGCAAGTTTCGATTATTAAATCTTTTTCGTCGATTTTTACTTCAACGTCTTCAACCTCGGGCAAAACCGCCACAGTTGCCGTGGATGTATGTATTCTGCCCTGCGATTCGGTTTCGGGTACGCGCTGAACACGATGAACGCCACTTTCATATTTTAATCTACTATAAGCACCCTTGCCGCTTACCGAAAAAGTAACCTCTTTAATACCGCCGAGTTCCGTTTCGTTGCTGTCGATTTCCTCGGTTTTCCAGCGATGACGTTCGGCATATTTTACGTACATGCGGTAAAGCTCGTAAGCAAATAAAGCCGCTTCTTCGCCGCCTGCGCCGCCGCGGATTTCCAATATTACGTTTTTATCGTCGTTTGGATCTTTAGGTAAAAGCAAAATCTTCAACTCTTCGGTTATTTCATCGAGCCTTTTTGCGCAATCAGAAATTTCTTCTTCTAAAAGCCTTTTCATTTCGCTATCCGTTTCGACGGATAAAAGCTCGCTTGCGTCTTCTTTTTGTTTAAAAACTTGCTTATATTCGAGATATTTTTGCACCGTGTCTTCCATATCGGCGCGCTCTTTGCTTACCTTTTTATATTCGTCTTGCTTCGCGATAACCGCGGGATCGGAGACTTTGCGGGTGAGCTCCTCGTATACTTGCAATATTTTTTCCAGTTTTTCTATCATATCACACCGTTTTTTCGTTTACGCGTTAAATCGCGTTTTAAAAGTCGAAACTTTTTTGTTTTATATTAATTCTTAATCGCCTTAATCATTCTTTGAACGCCGTAAACGTCACTGCGAATTTCTATCGACGAAAAACCGTTTTCGATTAAAAGCAACTTTACAAGCTCGGCTTGATTTTCGCCGACTTCCAAAAACAAAATTCCGCCGCTGAATAAACGAGCGGGTGCTTCTGTAGCTATAATTCTATAAAAATCCAAACCGTCAGCCCCGCCATCGAGCGCTAAAACGGGTTCGTAATTTTTAACCGTTTCGTCGAGCGAAACAATATCTCCGCTTTTTATATAAGGCGGATTGCTGACTATAACGCTGAATTTATCGGTAATCTCGGAAAACGCGTCGCTTTTTATAAAGCGCACGCTCGCCCCCATGAGTTCGGCGTTTTCGCGCGCTAAAGAAAGCGCGTCGTCCGAAATATCGCTAGCTAAAACGGTAGCTTTAGCTTTTAGCGCGAGAGTAATGGCAATCGCTCCGCTTCCGGTACATAAATCCAAGACTTTATCTTCAGGCTTAATTATTTCTAAAGCGTAAGCGCAAAGCTCCTCGGTTTCGGGACGAGGAATAAGCGCGCGCTCGTCTGTTTTTAATTTAATACCGTAAAAATCACAGTCGCCTATTACATAGCAAAGAGGTCTACCCTTGGCTCGTTCGCGGGCGTAAGATAAAGCCAGATCTACCTTAGACGGCTTTATCATGCTCCGATTTTGATTAAGAGCCGAACGCGGTATATCGCAACCGATTGAAACTATCCATTCGCCGTCGCTTTTTTCGTATTCTTTGCCTTTTTGTAAAATTCCGTCTACCTTTTTTAAAAGGTCGCTTACATTAAGAGCGGTTACGAATTCGCGTTCTTCTATGCTTTGGTCTTTATCCATTTCAAGCACTGCATTAAAAGCGGCTATGGCTACTTCGAGCATGCCGTCGTCGGGTTCGCTTGTAGTTATTTTTTGCAACAAAAGCCCCGGAACTTTTATCGGATATAAAAGCTTGCTGTTAGTTTTTGCCAGCGCCTTTAAAAGCTCATAAGAAAGCCCGGAAACGAGAGTAAACATAAGCGCTATTTTACAAACCATTCTTAAAATACCGTCTAGCTGCAAAATGCTGTTTACTAGCGAAAACACAAGTATACTTATAAGCATTACGAAAAACATAAACGCCGTACCGCAACGATTATGCAAACGCGAAGAATTGCGTGCGTTTTCTATTGTCAAAGGCTTGCCGCTTTCGTAGCAATTTATGGTTTTATGCTCGGCGCCGTGATACATATATACCCTACGCACGGATTTCGTAAGCGAAGTTAAAAGTATATAACACACGAAGATGATTATACGTATAAAACCTTCGATTAAATTATACCAAACGCCGGTTTTGGAAAGATTTCCGCCCGCCAAAGCTATTAAATCGCTTATGCCGTTTGCCGCAAGTTGCGGTAAAACGACAAATAAACCTAACGAAAGAGCAATACCAAGCACTGTGGCTATAACCAAAATCACGCTCGTTACGTCGACTTTGAGCTTTTCAGCCGTCCATTTTTCGAACTTTGTCGGTTCTTCGGTTTCGCCGAAAACTTCAGCCGAGCGCATTAAAACCTTCGTTCCGCCGAAAAGCGACTGAACGTAGCTTATCATTCCGCGGATTATCGGAAATCTTGCGATTTTCGATTTTTTTTCGGGCGGGGTAAGTCTTTTTGTTTCGATGCGAATATTACCTTCTTCATCGCGCACGGCGGTCGCCATTGCAGTTCTGCCGCGCATCATAACGCCCTCTATTACGGCTTGTCCGCCGATTTGTGTGGTTTTTTGTTTTTTATCCTTTTTTTCTTTCATCGTAATTTTTTGCTATAATGAACAAAAGGAAGCCGAAATATAAAACAACTCGACCTCCTTTGCCATGCGGTTAAAATTAAATACCGTATCTTTTTTTGAATTTGTCAACTCGTCCGCCTGTATCGACGAGTTTTTGCTTACCCGTGAAATAAGGGTGGCACTTAGAGCAGATATCGACCTTGATAACGTCTACGTTTTTGGTAGAACCGGTAACGAAGGTTTCTCCGCAAGCACACTGAACTTTCACCTGTTTGTATTCCGGATGAATATTCGGCTTCATGTTATCACCTCTCCAAATTAGTTACATTACGCTTTAAAGCACAATGCCGCTAGTTATTATATTATATTTTTAGATATAAGTCAAACAAATAAAAGCAATTTTTTGCCTAAATGCGAATTTTTTTGCATATTTTTTAGCTTTTTTAGCGATACAGTCGCATTTTGCCGTCTTTATTCGATTATCGCGGCGTTTTTACTTGCAAAAGTTAGTCGGTTGGTGTATAATGGATAAACGTTGAATGCTTTGCGGCGGGTTTTACACACGCATAGTTTTCGGTGGCAACGCCGTTTTCATACGGCTTGCCCTATTGCTTTTATAGCGTTTATAACGGGAGTTTTTAATGCTTGGATTACAAGTGTCCGAAAAGGGCAAACTAACAAAAATCAATAAAATGGAAATTTGCGATAACGCAGATTCTTCGAAGGTAAAAATTACCAAAGTAATGCTCACCCCCGAAGATTTTCAAACGATCGGCGGCGACGATGACGTTACCTACCCCGTTATTCCGGGGCGCATCGCAATCGGTCAGATAACCGACGCCAGCGAATCGGCTTATCTTACAAAAGGCACTCGCGTGTATTTAAGTTCGGTAGAAAACTGCGGCTCTTGCGCCGAATGTTTGATAAGCCAACCCGAAAAATGCGTTAATCAAAGAATTGCAGGTAAAAACACCGACGGTTATTTGCGCGATTTTGCCGTTGTCGACAATTCGATTTTATACGCACTGCCGACCTCGGTTAAAGACGACGACGCACTTTTTATCGATTACGTAGCCTTATCGCTCGCTGTTATCGATAAATTGGATATCAAAAAAGGCGAACACGTTGCCGTTATCGGCGGCAATCTTATAGGAATAATTCTTTCGACGATTATCATTTATTATCAGGCAGTGCCTATTTTAATCGATTCTAAATCCGAAAATTTAGAAAAAGCAAAACTTTGCGGCGTTTATTATAATCTTTTTTCCGACAACAAACTCGAAAAAGAAGTTTCTGAAAGAACGGGCGCGCGTATGGCTTCTAAAGTAGTTTACGTTTCGGATAGCAACATAAACACCGACGTCGCTTTAAAAATCGCGGCAAACAACGCAAAAATGGGCTTCGTCGGGTTTTCTAATCCTAATCTTCGCGTTAACTTTCATTTAGCAATGAAAAAACAACTCAATTTTAAATGCATAACCAACGGTTACGGATTTACCGAACAAGCTATAAATTTAATTGCAAATAAAGCGATTGATTTTTCCAACTTTCAATTTTCTTCGATTAAATTCGACGGTTGCGAACAAGCCGTGAAAAACACCTTAGGCGAAAAAAACACCGCCGCCCCTCTACCGCATATAATCGTAGACATGATGTAAAAAATTAACAATGTATTTTAAAAGATAGCCCTTTGAGCTATCTTTTTTTGTTGCTAATTAACTTTCTTATTTGTTCGATTTTTTTCTGTTATGTTCTTTGCATAGCATTTGGCAGTTGTCTACGTTGGTTTTACCACCCTCGCACCACGGAGTTATATGGTCGGCTTCCATTTCACTTATATCGTAGTGGATTTTATCTCTGTGCTCGACTGCGCAATGCGGACAAATACCTTTTTGTTTTTCGTAAACCTGCCTTTTTTCGTTATCCGTAAACGCTCGTATATTAAGATGTTTTTCGTTGCCGGAAAGCAAGTATTCGTAAATTCCCGAACGCTTGGTTATATCGTCGTCTTGCATTAAAGCGATTATTTTTTCTTCTAATTTTTGCGGGTTATACACTTTATCGCCGTATGTATTATATAGAATTCCCCAATCAAGCCCCTTCATTTCCTTTCTGTATTTCGGGAATATCGTTTGCGCCCAAGTTATAACGGACTGAAAATATTGCCATAACGGCGTTGCATGGCTATCGTGCTGATGAACGGACATATAATCTTCGATTTTGATATTTTCTTTTGCGGAAATCCACTTTAAAACTGTTTGCAAATAATCTTGCCTGTTTACTTCTCCGTTAAGATATTTATTTGCCAAACGATAGGCAACGCACCCGTTTTTAGAAAAATATCGTTTTGCGTCCGAAAGCCACTCGCCCGTATAAATCGCGTTGCGAAGTTCTTGTTCTTTTAATTGCACGCCCGCGATATTAATTATTTTAAACCAATCGAGCTTTTCTTTATCGTTGCCGTTGCAAATATAAATCATCAGCGGATAATCTAAAATTTGATTTTTTTCGGTTTCGGTAAGATTATGAAAAGCCCTACTGTCAATCGAAAAATCGCCGTTAACGTATTGGCAAATCGAAATAGTGCGCTGCTGACCGTCTAAAAGCTCGTAACCGCCGTTTTCGTCTTCTACCCAATACATAACGTTTAAGGGGAAGCCTTTTATAACCGTTTCGATAACGGCGTTGCGCTGTTTTTCTTTATAAACGAATTCGCGCTGAAACGCGGGGCGAATATTAAGTTTTCCGCCGTATCCCACTACGCCGTTTTCTTGACTATCTATATATCCGTTAGCTATTTCTCTTATTTTTATTTCATGTAATTCTATTTGCATAACTAACTCCTTTTCTTAATAATAATAATACGAAAATACTTCGCCATACCGTTTATCATAGACAAATATTTTCCATCTTTTCTCGTGTTCTCGTTGTCTAAAATGCTGTATCTTCCTATCCCGTCGATTATTTCGAATTGAGATGGATTATACTTATCAAAGAAAGTAATAGGGACGCCCATCAAGCCATCATAATCAACAGGAATATCTACTGTCTTATCAATGTTTATTGCGGGATAATTGTCATATTTTGGATATTCTTCAGGTGTGTATTTCTTGTATAACGGAAATATCTCGTGGCGTTTTTTTGTATCTAAATTCGTGAACCAAACCACACTTTTAACAAATGCGTATTTCTTTCCGTCAATAATTTTCCCAGTTTTTTCAGTCAAATGATAATCGTCGGGTACTTGAAAATAACGATTGCTTCCATTCATTGTTAAACCAAAAAACAATTTATTGTCCTTTATTAAAGGAAAAATTTCTTTATACGTAATAGCATTTTGATTACCAATAATCAAAAATTTTTTACCATATTCTACAAGTTGAGCAACATATTCACGGAATAAGGAGAACGGCGGATTAGTCACCACAATATCCGCTTCTTTTAACAGTTCTATACACTCTTGCGAGCGAAAATCGCCGTCACCTTTAAGAACGGATAAAGTGTTTTTCTTATTCTTTAACAAATACTCTACGTCCGATAAATCAACCGCGCCGTCGCCGTTATAATCTTTAACCTCGGTTATTTCTATTTTATAGGCTCGCTTATTTTTATTTAAAAAGCTTTTTTCGTCTTCAGGGAAGACGGATAACTGAGTGTATGCGACGGGCGAACCGTCGTAACAAGTGGCGATTAATTTTTTTAAGCCTAAATGATTAAAATTCATCGCAAAATACTTAAAAAAGTTACTTTCGTAAGGGTCGTCGCAATTGCAAAAAATTATTTTGTTTTTAAAGTGTTCCTTATGTGTTTACATTCGTTTTCGATATCGACAAGTCTAGTATAAAATTCGTCGTTCTTTGCTCGATCTGCTTGCCTCAAACTCTTATTTCCGGACATATGTTAAGTGCTCCTTTTTTTATAAAGTCGCACCTTTATATAAAAAAGTGCGCCTACCGAAGTAAGCGCATAAAACGCAAATTTCGATAGTCGCCAAACCAACAAAAATAGTATGGGATACCCGAATCACTATAATTGTTCGAAATTTGCATTTTAACAAATTTTAAAATTATAGTGATTCCCTAAAAATGGGTAGACTATCCCAATACCCCAAAATACTATTAAGTTGGTTTGGCTAAGTTAGTATAACACACTTCTTATTTTTTCTCAATTATTTTTACGAAAAATATAAAAAAAACTCCGCCTAAAAAATGCAAAGTTTTAAAGTTTTTAAGTTTTTTAGTAATTTTTTTACCATAACGAAAAAACCGCACCGAGTTGGGTGCGGTTTTAAGCGATTAACGCTTTTTTTTAATGAGTTTGAGCCGACCTATAAGCCGGGTTCTGTCTGGTGCGGTTATCTATCTAGGCGCGCCGTTGCCGACGCGCTCGAGCGGCTATTCGAACGAACGTGCAGGTCAAAGCCCCTTTGCACGCTCCTACCTTGCTTCGGGTGGGGTTTACACGGCGCCCCGCGTTACCGCGGAGCCGGTGAGCTCTTACCTCGCCTTTTCATCCTTACCTTGCGGCGGTAATTTTCTGTTGCACTTTCCTTAAAGTCGCCTTCACCTGCCGTTAGCAGGCACCCTGCTTTGCGAAGCCCGGACTTTCCTCGTGACGAAGGCGTTGCCTCCGCCCCGCAACCGCACAGCCGACTCAAACGATCAAATTATATCATCTTTAAAATTTTTTGTAAAGCAAATTTTTGTGCCGAAGAAATTGTATTACCTACAAAAGACCTTTTTCTAACTGCTTTTTATTTTTTTGCACCTATGTAATCTCGGCTTAAAACCGACGAAGAAAAACTAACCGTTAAATTATCTTCGCGACGGCGATCCGCAACGGCTTGCTCTATAAGTTCGTTTAGCAGCAACGAAAAATCACGCATTTTATCGCAGAACATATAGTATGCAAGCGAGCCGGGTACGGCGTTTATTTCATTTAAGTAAACATCTTCGCCTAAAACTAAAAAATCAAACCGAGCGATTCCTCGAAAATCCAATTTTCGATAAAGCTTTTCGGCTATATCGCGCATTTTTATCGAGCAAGGCAAGTCGTTTGCTATTTTTCTTCGACCGGAATTTTCCATTCCGC
This sequence comes from uncultured Acidiphilium sp., assembly GCA_964452295.1. Taxonomy (GTDB): domain Bacteria; phylum Bacillota; class Clostridia; order Christensenellales; family Borkfalkiaceae; genus HGM11416. The sequence continues at coordinate 68,906 of CAYVKZ010000001.1, read as the reverse complement.
CCTTTTCGTTGTCGCCGTATTTATCTTCAAACGTTAAAATTTCATTCGCCGTTAAAGCTCTTTCCGAAATAGAAACCCTAATTTTTTCACCCGCCTTTAAAGCCGCTACGTTCACGTCGGTTGCACCGCTTAAATATTTTTCACAAACAGCATTGCAATCGAAACGGAAAGCGGCGGTTAATGCGATTTCAAGTTCGTTTTCGTTATGCGCGACTTCGATACCGATACTGCTGCCGAGCCTCGCGGGCTTTACAACTTGCGGAAACCCGAGTTTTTTCGCTAAATAATCAAGCGCAACGCGTTTTTTAGCATAAAACTCATCGCGAATAACGCGAACGTAATCGGCGCAAGGAATTTCAAGCGACTTTAAAATCAGTTTTGTATAATACTTATCAATCGCCACGGCACCCGCAAAAATATCGGGAGAAACGAAAGGAATTCCGCTCAACCGCAAAACTCCCGAAAGCGAGCCGTCCTCCCCGTTTATTCCATGCATACAATTTATCGCCGCGAAAACGTTAGCATACGGAGCGATTTTTGCGCCGTTTATCGAATATAAAACATCGTCGCCACAAGCAAAAAACAAGCGTTTTAGTTTTTTATAATCAATATTTTTATATAAAGAAAGTCTATTTAACCCCTCTCCGCCGTACCATTTGCCGTCTTTATCGACGAAAACCGCCACCGCCTCGTATTTTTCGCAGTCTAACGCGTTCAGCGTTAAAACGCCCGTTATAACCGAAATGTCGTGCTCGGTAGATTTTCCGCCGAAAAATACGGCAATTTTTTTGCTGTCTTTATCACTCTTTTTAAATAAACTTTTAATAAAAAACACCTCCGCTTATTTTTTAGCTTTGGTGAAAACTTTTTTGTTTTTTTAAAAAAATTCTATGAAAATTTATCGGGAAGATCGTTTTCGAAAAGAACTACGTCGCCATTTTTTAAAATTTTAGAAAGTTTTTTACGCGCCGCATCCAAATCGTTTACGACAATCACGTTATCGCAATCGAAATAGCCGTCTATAAGTCCGTCTTGAATACGATAAGTCGCGCTTCTTCCGACCAAAACGGCAATATCGCAAACGTCGGCAAGTTTTTTGCCGAACTTATAATTCTCAAGGTCTTGCGCTCTGCCAAGCTCGACAAGCCCCGGGGTTACTACGATTTTTCGTCCCTCGAAGCAAGATAAAACCTTTAACGCCGCGATAATTCCGAATGAATTCGAATTATAACTATCGTCTATAATAGTTACTCCGTTTTGCGCGGAACGAACTTCCAGTCGATGAGCAATCGGTTGCAAACGACTGATTCCCGCACAAATTTCCGAAAGATTTAAGCCTATTTCGCTAGCAATAGCCGCCGCCAAACAAATATTGGAAACGTTATGCTCGCCCAAAAGCGAAGTTAAACATTTTTCGCTTGTGCCGTTTATATGCAAAACGAATTCGCTTCCGCTACCGGTTGTTTTTATATCGGTCGCGTAAACCGCGGGATTTTTATCGAGATTAATCCCCGCGCCCACGCATTTGATTTTACATTTATCGAACAACTTTTCGGTATTTTCGTTATCGACCGTATACGCCACGGTGCCGCAAGGCATGCTTTCTACAAGCTCGTATTTAGTTTGTTTTATCGCGGAAAGCGAACCGAAAGTTTCCAAATGCTGCCCTACTATTCCGTTAATAACGGCGTAATTGGGGCGAACGATTTCGGCAAGTTCGCGAATATCGCCTACATGCCGCGCACCCATTTCCGCAATAAATACCTGATGGTTATCCTTAAGCCGCCTTACCGTTTTGCAAATTCCCATAGGAGTATTAAAAGAGCTGGGCGTTGCGAGAACGCTGTATTTTTCTTCTAAAAGAGTTTTTAAAATTTCTTTAACCGAAGTTTTTCCATAGCTGCCGGTTATTCCGATTTTAATTAAATCGGGGCGAGCGTAAAGGCGCTCCATACATTTTTTTACGTAACGTTTTTGAACTCGTTTTTCGTAAGGCTTAATTATATAATGCGCTATAAGTACTAAGAACGGAACGCATATTGGCATAAGGCAAATTACGCAAAACCTAATGCGAACCAATATCGCGTTAGCCCTTAATAAATAAGCCGCCACCGTTAAAAGCACTATCAAAAGGTAATTCGCTATCAGCAAAACGATTAAATAAACGGCAATTAGCCTGTTCATTCGAGCCGTTCTGACAAGCGGAACCTTTCTGGTTCGTTTTTTTTCGCTCTTTAAATATCCGATTATAAATATAACGTAAAAGAAAAAACCTACTAAATATACCCACCATTCGTCGCTAAAAGCAAGCGATACGTTTGTAAGCAAATAACCTAAAAGCGATAAAAGACTAATCGTAGTAAGCCGCGAAAGATAAACGTTGTCGCGCCGACGAAGCCACTTAAAATACCCGAAGCCTTCGTAGCCCGACTGCTGCATTATTTGCAAAAATTTATAAGACATGGCGAGCAAAAGCAATGAATTTATCGCGCTTATCGCAACGTATACGGGTTGATATTGCGCAAAGAATAACTCGCCTATGCTTTTTATCGAATTAAAATCGGGCACTTTTTGCACTCCTTTTTATTTTTTATATCGGTTAGTCTTACGCACTCTGTTGCGCTCCGCTGACTAATAGAGCAAAGCTAACTTAAAAATTCGTTCGCGATTAAATTAAACTCGTGCGGGGATTCGACAAAACAAAAATGTCCGCAACCTTTCATTATGTATTTTTGCGCACCTTTTACGTTTTTAACTATCCTTTGCGCGAAATACGGCGGAGTTTCTTTATCGTTTTCGCCGAATACCGCCAAAATCGGAACGTCGATTTTTTGAAGTTTTTCATCGAACGTTTCGCTTAAAATCAATTTAAAACTCTGCTTTTTTAGCGGAGAAAGCGTATTGTAATCGGGCGAAAAAAACTTTTTTTCAAGCACCGATTTGTTTACAAACGGCTTTAAAAATTTATAGCAAACTTTTTTTAAGCGATAAGCAAAACTTCTTTTGGGCTTTAATCCCGCGGCTCCGACCAACACCGCCTTTTTTATAACGATACTTTCGGTAAGAGCCTTAAAAGCTATTCTGCAACCGAACGAGTGAGCTATCAAATAAACATGCGGCTCGCCTATAAAGTTTAATAATTTATAAAATTCTTCGGCGTAATCCGCAAGCGAATACGGATAAGACATAAACGCGTTTTCGCCAAACCCCGTAAGGTCGGGGGCAAAAACTTTATATCTCGCCGAAAAAAACTTAATTTGCGCCAAAAACGCTTCTTTCGAAGAACCGAATCCGTGCAAAAAAACAAGAGGCTCGCCCTCGCCCGCCGTTATAATCGGGGGTAATTTAAAATCTGTATTTTCGTTTTTTTGCCGTTTGTAAAAATCAAATTTGTCTTTATTTAATCTATCTTTCAAAAGGCAGTTTCCTTGCCATTAGCAACGCATCTTCTAAATCTTCGTAATATTTTTTTCTTATGCCGACAATTTTAAAGCCAAGCTTTTCGTAAAGCCCGCGGGCGGGCGCATTAGAAACTCTAACTTCTAAATACGCAGTTTTTACCCCCGCTATAAAAAGTTTATCTAATAAAGCGGAAGTAACATCGAACCCTATTCCGCCGCGACGAGCCTTAGGCGAAACCGCCACGAGCGCAACGTCGGCAGATTCGAGCGCAAATATAGCTCCGGCATAGCCGATCAAAGCTCCGTCGTCCGTTTTTGCCACTACGCCCAAAAAGTTATCCGACTCCGATGTTTGAGTTATAGCCTGCAACGACCAAGGATATTTGAAACATTCTTTCTCGAGCAGAGCAATGCCCTCGTTGTCGCCGAGCGACCATGTTTCTATACGCATGTCGCCTCTTCTTCCGCCTGACTTTTTTTAACGTAAAGCGGAGCTATGTTTTGATAAGAAATAAGTTTTTCGCTTTCGCCTTCGGCTGCCGCCGTTAAACAAACGGGCATATCCGCAACGACGGTATCAAGCCCTTCTATTTTGATATCTGAAATTATTTTATAATCCGAATAGTTTTTTTCGATTTCGCTTTTTGAAATAAACGCGGGCTCGCTTTTTACCCCGCAATTAAACGCTTGAGCGTAATAATTATCGTGGCGAGCATCGATTAAACAAAGTAATTTTTCGCTCGCCTTATCAGTATATGACAAAACGTCGAACGAGGTTAACGCAAGCGCAGGTTTGTTAAGAGCCGTGCATAAAGCCTTAGCTGTCGCCACGCCTATTCTTACCCCGGTAAAAGAACCCGGACCTACGACTGTCCCTATAAAATCCAAATCGGAAAGCGAAGCGTTCTCGGTTTTTAAAAGATTTTCTATCTCGGGCAAAAGAGTTAGCGAATGTTTCGTAAGACAGTTTTGCAAATAACTAACTTTAACGAATTCTCCGCTTTTTAAAAGGACTAAAAGTCTGTCGCCGCTTGTGTCCATAACTAAATATTTCAAAATTCCACGCTCCTTTTACTCCCTTCGAGTTTTTGAATTTTTACTTCGACGAAACTTTTCGGAAGTGCGTCGGCTATATTTTCAGCCCATTCGATAACGCAAACGCCGTCGGCATAAAAATAATCGGTTAAGCCTAACGCCTCGGCGTCTTCGCCCGAAGATAAGCGATAACAATCGTAATGATATAAAACCCCATCGTAATCGTTCATATATGCGTACGTCGGACTGGTGATTTCACAATTTATCCCTAATCCTTTCGCTACGCCTTTAACGAATACCGTTTTGCCCGCACCCATTTCTCCGCGAAGTAAAACTACGTCGCCTTTTTTAAGTTGTTTTGAAAAAAGTTCGCCTAAAGCAATTGTTTGTTCGCGACTTTCGGATATGTATTTCATTTTATAAAGATCATAAATTTTTATTGTATTTTACATTTTATTCAACAATACGGATACACGCTTGTATACAAGCCATGTTATCGCCGAAGCGAGTATGCATCTTAATAAATTAAAAGGCAGCACCGCCAAAAATAAATAGCACGGATAAAAATTTGCCTCGGTTATAAACGGCAATACCTTAGCGCACGTTGCCGCGATTTGCGAAAGCGACAGCCCCATAACTTGAGTATAAACGGGAATAATTATAAGCCAATTTGCCAAAACGCTAGCCAAAACGCTGGCAGCCGTTCCGAGTAAAACTCCGATAAGTGCGCCTTTTTTCGTTTTGTTTCTTTTGTAAACAAGCCCCGCGCAAAAAACAAACGCCCCGCCTATTACAAGGTCTGCAAGCTCGCCCGCCCCCATGCTCGAAGTAAACGGAAGGTGAATAACGCATTTTATAAGCACGGTAATAACTCCCGAAATCGGACCAAGCGCAAACGAACAAATAAGCGCGGGTAAATCGGATAAATTCAATTTTAAAAAAGAAGGAAAAATAGGCAACGGAAAATTTAGAAAATATAAAATTGTAGCTAAAGCCGAAAATATGCCTATTTTTGCAAGTCTTTTTGCGCTAAAAAAATTCATTTAATTAAACCAAAATGCGGGCGTAACACGTTACGTCCGACTAAAACGGCGATTTTATTCGTTAAATTAAATACTATGTTTAAATACTACGTCCGCCGCGATTCTTTCGCCTTAATAATATCATTATGCAAAAAAATTGTCAAGTATTTTTGTAGCAAAACGATTTTATGAGGCTTTTTGCAAAATAATTCTAACCGACTATTTTAAATTCTTTAACCGATTTCGCAGTTGCCGTTATCGTTATTAAAAATCCTTTATCGCAAGCCGAAATATCGGTGCTTACGTCGCCGCTCAGCGAAAAAAAATCGTTTAAAACTTCTTTTACTTCGCGACCGATGAAACCTTCGGCTCCTATCGAAAGCCCGGTTCTATCCGCTTTTAACACGTCGCGAGCACGCGAAAACGGCTCTGAAAACCGCTTGTTTTTTGCCTTTTTCGACATATTTTTTCCTTTTTATTTTTATATAATTCTTTTAAGTTTTCGTTTTATGCTTCCGTATATTCCGAAATAATCTTTAGCGTAATTGTTTATTCTGCTTTTGCCGCTTATAACGTTATCGGCAAGTTTAGAAAAAGCATCGCCCGCGCGAGTGTCTGTATGTAGCGAACAGTTTTTGCTAAGCAAAAACGCGTCGTCTTGCGGAATTGCGCCAATAACTTTAATTTTTAAAAGCTCCTCGATTTCGCTTACGGAAAGAGCGTCGCCCGAAGCGATTAAATCGCCGCGAACGCAATTTACCACGGCACTGATTTTTTGCAATTTATAAGAGCGCAAAATGCTTAAAACCTTATCGGCGTCACGCAGTGACGACAGCGACGAAGTCACGACCAAAATCGCCTCGTCGGCGGAGCAAACCGCACGATGAAACCCGACGTCTATGCCCGCGGGGCAATCGAGCAATATATAATCGAACTTTGTTTTAAGTCCTTCGAAAAGCTGTTTTAAATTTTGCGTAGAAACAGCCGCCGCGTTAAACGTATGCCCCGAACTTATCATAAATAAATTTTTTACCGAATCGCTTGGAATTATCGCTTGAGCCGCGCGGCAACGACCGTCTAACGCGTCGCCGATATCGTATATAACTTTTGACTCGAGCCCCATGCAAACGTCTAAATTATTAAGTCCAAAATCGAGATCGCACACGATTGTACGCCTACCGCGAACAGCCAACGCCGAGCCTAAAAAAGCCGAAACCGTAGTTTTTCCAACTCCGCCCTTACCCGACGTTATCACAATCGTTTTTGCGCAAAGCGTTTTATTTTTCGCCATTTAAATTCTCCGCCGATAATTTTAATTAAAAAAATTATAGCTTACGAAGCCTCGATTATTTTAACTTTTTTTGTACTTAAAAATAATTTTTAGTCGAATTTGAATATGTAAAAAAGCGGCGCGTTAATTCGCCGCCAAAATAGTTAGGATTATTTTTCATTCTTCCTCTTGTTTATCGAATTCGAAAGAATCGGCTCGGGAGAAAAATTCTTCGCCCTTTTTTTCTGCGCTACCTTTGCAATGCTTTTCCGAGTCGTCGATTTTTACCAATATCGCGTCCTCGCCTATTTTTTGTATGCGGCAAACGCTGAAAGTAATTTTTTGTCCGCAAAGCGAAAACGGACCGTTTTCTACCGTAAAACCTTTTACGCAATTTTGCGGCAATGTAAAAATAACGTCGGTTATTTTGCCGAGTTTTTTTCCGTTAGCTACGTTTATAACGTACTTTTTTTTAAGTTCGTTAAAAGAATATTGCATTTTATAAGCTTCCGTACTTATATTATACTTACAAACATTTTAATTTATAACGGTTTTGTTATTTTCGAGTTGAGAATTTCAGACCTAAGAATAGGAAAGCCTTTTTTTCATAAACGCCAAAGCAAGCTTTTCGATTCGCGATACCTGAGCTTGAGAAAGCCCTACCTCGCTCGATATTTCTGTTTGAGTTTTTCCCTCGTAATATCTTAAATATATAATCTTTTTTTCGCGCTCGTCTAATTTTTCGATTGCGGAATTCAGAGCTACGTGCTCGGTCCACTTTTCGTCGTCGGCGTTTTCGTCTTTTAATTGGTCCAAAAGCTCAATCGTATCGCCCGCTTTATCGTAAACCGCGTCGTAAATAGAAGCGTGATCGGATATAGCGTCTAGAGCGTAAACGACTTCGCTTTCTTGCACTCTAAGTTTTTCGGCGATATCTCGCATCGTAACCTCGTCGCAACCGCCACCGTTTTCGAGCTCTCCGCGAGCTTTCAGCGCCCTATACGCCGTATCTCGAATACTCCTTGAAATTCTCAGACCGCTGTGATTTCTGATTACTCGCTTAACTTCGCCTAAAATCATCGGCACGGCGTACGTAGAAAATCTAACGCCTAACTCGTCGTTAAAATTATCCACAGCCTTTATAAGCCCCACGCAACCCGCTTGAAACATATCCTCTGCGCTGACTTTCGCGTTAGAAAACCGCTTAATTATTGATAGTACGAGCCGCAAATTCGCCATTACGAATTGTTCTTTCGCTTTGCTATCCCCCATTTTTATTCTCTTTAAAAGTTCTGCTGCTCGCTTCTGAGTAAGCCTTTCCGCGTTTTCTATTCTGTACCCGCTTATTTCAACCCTTCCGCTCATAAATTTCCTTGATTTTAAAAAGCATAACCCGATTTAATTTTTTATCTCGTTAAACTCTTTTTAAAACACATGCCGCGCTTGGAAACCGTCGGCTATCATATTTTTCTCAATACGAAAATTTTTATGCGTAAAAGCAACTTTTTTAGTTTTTTTTCGAATTTAAGTTGCACGTTCGATTTTATTATGTTAAAATATATTTATAAAATTTTTATGCGAAAAACACTTCTCCGAGGGAAAAAAATGAAAAAGTTTCAATACAAATTCACTCCGTTTTCTATTGCTTTTATTATTGCGGGAATTCTAGCGGGCGCGGCTTGCGTCGTCTTAAACGCGTTGAGGTTTTTTAAATTACTCGATTCGAGCATTGCGACCTCCAGCGATTATATGTCGGTAGTGTTGGCAACGGTTATAGGATTGCTTGCCGTCGTTATTTTAATCGCCGTACTGTTTAACTCCTACTACGCCGTAGAAAACAAGGATTTCGTGGCTAAATGGGGATTTTTCGCAAACAAAATCGCGCTAAAAGATATCACGCGCATAGCGCACTTTAAACTCAGCGACAAACTCGTTATCTATTATTCGGTAGATAATTTTTTCGTTATCAACGCAAAACTCACCGATTACGAAGGCGTTATAGACGAATTAAAATCGGCTAATCCAAAAATTATCTATGTCGAAAATTCAGAGAACAACGACTATTAAGCGCATAGGCAAAATATTTTAGGTTTTTCGCCTCTTTTCGTGCGCAAAAAAAATTATGATAACAATTTCGATTTAAGAATAGTTATATAAATCATATCACTTCCGGGAGAAACAAAAATGTGGATTAAAGGCGATTTACACGTTCACACGCGTAACTGCGAAGACGGAGTTTACTCTGTAGACGAAATTATTAAAAGATGTAGAAAATACGTTGATTTTATCGGCTTTTCAGGTCACGCTTATTACGAAGAGCACAGCGGCGAAGGTCAGTACGGCGAAATCATCGAAGCGAGAAAAAAATATCCCGATTTGCCGATTTTTCATACCGCTGAACAAGAATTCCCTATCGCTCGACATACTATGTTTATAACAGCGCCCGATAATAAAGAAGTCGAACTCCAAAAGGAGCTAATCAATAACTTCCACAGACTAAACGGAATAGTCGGAGCCGAAAAGGCGATTGAAGAACTAGAATTCGTTAAAAATAATTGGGGCGAAGAAAAAACGTTTATGATTTTTAATCACCCGAGTTCTCCGGACGTAAGCTTCGAAGATTTCGATAAAATCGCAGCTGCGAACGACGTTTTTAAGGTTATTGCTTGCGTTGACAGAGGCGAAAGACGAGCAAAACAAACTTGGGACGTAGGCGAAGAATGGGATAAGCTTTTATGTAAAGGCTATAAACTTTTTGCAAGAAACGGCTCTGATTTTCATCAACACTTCGAAGACGGCGGACATGATTATTATCCCGGCGAATTTTCGCAAGACTATTTATGGGTAAAAGAAAACACTTACGGCGAAATAGTGAAAGCGTATAGATCGGGGGATTTTTACTGTTCGGTCGGCGATCCGATTAAAAACCCTGTTTTTAAAGTTTCAAAAACGGATAAAAATGGATTTTATAACGTAGAATTGTCTTTCACTTGCACCGAAGCAATCGAAAGAATCGATATTATTTCTAACGGAGCGATAGTATTTTCAGCCGAAAACGTTAATAACGAGTTTAAATTTAACGACGTCTTGGAAGGAAAAACCTATTTCCGCGTTCGCGGTTACGGAAAACCCAAACAAAGAAAGTACACAGAAGGCGAGTTTACCCCGCAATTTTTGCTAAATCCGATTTTTATCGAGGAGTAAGTTATGTATTATACAAGACCCGTTTATACCGAAAAGTTTTTAAAATCGGTAAACCTCGGCGTTGAACTTCATATTACGAGAGACGACGTTAAACCTAATTGGGAAAAATATATTCCCTTTGTCGGCGCTGTTCATTTGCCTTACGAAACGCCTAAAAAATCATTAAATATAGCAGCTTTCGACGACGAACTTCGCAAAGAATCTATAGCGATATTAAAATCTTCAATCGATAAAGGCTTAATGTTTAACGTCGACAGAATGGTTATGCACCCGGTCGGCATAAAATCGCAAGGCGGAAAAGAACTCGGCTCTTACGATAGGTTGATTAGCGGTTTGCAAGACGTTGCCGCTTACGCCAAAGAAAAAAATATCATTCTTTGCGTAGAAAATCAACTTATGTGCAACCCTACGGATAGAGTATTCGGCGTGTATTGCGACGAATGGCTTCAAATCCAAAAAGACGTTGACAGAGATAACGTTTTGTTAACTTTAGATACAAGCCACGCCTCTACCGCTGTTTGCATATACGAAACCTACGAAGAAAGGCTTTCTAAATTATATGAATTTTTGCAAAAACCAGAACTTATCGGCAGAGTACATTGGGCGGATTCTAAAATTAAAAATCGCGAAGCTTTGTATAACGATATGCACTTAGTAGTCGGAATGGGCGATCTGCCTTTGGATTTCCATAAAAGAATTAAAGCTCTACCTGTTATAAAAACCTTAGAGCAAAACAAACCCGAAGAAGAAATGACATTCAGTCTTGATTTTATCAATAATAAACTTTAAACGAAAAAGCGGCAACAACTTGCCGCTTTTTCGTTTAAGATAATTTTTTTTTAAGCAAGATCCCGCGGCTACGCCGCGCCGCTTCGCGGTTCGACTCGCTTACGCTCGCTCAGGATGACGAGTATAAATTCTATCATTATTTAATTCTCAATCTTATCCTCGACGTATAATCATTTTTACCAAGTTTTTTATTTTGCGCCACGTTAAAACGCGAATTCGACGCAACGGATAAAATTTTACTACTCTTTTCGAATAATTTATATACCTTTTTTGAGTTACGCTTACGGCTTTACCTTTGCTGAAATATTCGGTTAATACTCCGATTACGGCACTTTCGGGAACGATTTCGTCTTCGTAAGTGTTGTCGCCGCGAATCAAGTAGCCATTAGGCTTAACGGCGATAACGCGATGCAAAACGTATGCCGAGTCACGCTTGTATAATGCCACGTCCAACGGGTTGAGCCTGCCCTTTTTAGGCTCGACGACGATAACGTCGCGCCCGCTTTTTAACATCGGACGCATGCTTATCCCGCGTGTGGTAGACAAATATCTGCCCTCCGACGCTAAAAATTCTTCGATTTTATTTTCGCCATCGCAAACGAGATTTGCCTCTAATGCTTTAGCGGAATTTTTTTTACGATTTTTTTCCATCTTTTTCCGTTTTAAAAAATCTTATTTACCTTAATCGACTATCGCGCTGACTTCCCTTAAATTTTCGATTATTTTTCGAAGGTCGACTTTAGCAATGGATTCTTCGACCTCGTAAACTTTTACGATTTCGGCTACGATTTCGGCTTCGTTAAGTCCTTCGCTAATCTTTTTCCAAATAAACGCGGCTGTTTCGTTGAGCTTGACCATGCCCCTGAATTTCGTAGCGGTTTTGCCGACGGCTATTGCATAATAATCGCAATTACCCGAAGAATCTTTCATTTCTTTTAATAAAAAATCTTTATTTATTTTCATAATTTATCCCCGAATTTTTAATTTTGTAATTATTTTTTCTTAATAATTTTTCCGTTTTCTATGCGATAAACGGTGTCAACGTAATCTAAAACAGCGTTTCTGTGCGTTATAAACACGCACGTTTTGCCCTTTAGCGCGCAAATGTTTTGAATAACTTCGCGCTCGGTTTGCTCGTCTAAAGCGGAAGTCGCTTCGTCAAACAAAAGAATTTGCCTATTCGACACGAGGGCACGAGCTATGGCAAGCCTTTGAATTTGTCCTTCGGAAAGTCCGCCTCCGCGCTCGCCGATTTTCGCGTTTATTCCATCCCGCATATCGTAAACGAAACGAGCGCAAGCCGCGTCAATCGCGTTGTAAATCACTTTGTCGTCCGCCTCGCTCGAAAAAAAGGTTAAATTTTCTTTAACGGTGCCCGCTATCAAAAAATTACCTTGCGGCACGTATGCGAACAAACCGCCAATTTCAGTAGGCGAATATTCGTCGATTTTCTCTACGCCGATTGAAGTTTCAAGGTTGTCGTCTTTTTTGACGCGGATGCCGATTTTTCCGCGGCTTGGCTTATAAACGCCTAGCAAAAGTTTTAAAAGCGTTGATTTTCCCGCTCCGCTTTCGCCGACAACGCAAAGTTTTTCACCCGCGCGAATTTTAAAACGAGCATCGGATAAAACTTCGCTTTGACCGTAAGAAAAAGTTAAATCACTAGCGTTTATCGATAAAAAGTTTAGTTCGTCGTTTAAATTTACGAGCGGCTCGGCGACTTCCGACTCTATTGGCGCGACTTCCAAAATTCGAGCGGCGCTTACGCTTCGCGCATAAAGCGAGGATATGACGCTCGTTATTCCGCTTATGGGTTGCTGAACGTTTAAAAGTAAAAGTATAACCGCCGTTACGGAGCCGTAATCCGCATGAACCAAAAGCCCCGCGCCGAAATATATAATCGCAAATATCAATCCGAGATTGCCTATAAACGAATAAATTCCACCCGTAAAGGCAGATATTTTAGCGCGCTTTAGCCTTGCGATAAACAACTCGTCGGATAAAAATGCCGCCCTTTTTTCAACGCCTTTTTCGGCACCGTACGCCCGAACGGTTATCACCGACGTTAAATTGTCTTGCATAAACGAGCGGCTTTGCCCTTCTTTTTCGAGTACGGCTTTGCGGCTGGCTTTTATTTTTAATCTGTAAACGCCCGCAACAAAGGCGGCTAGAATCGCACCCGCTATAAACAGCAACGCAAACTTATAGTCGATTGTAAAAAGCAAAACCGCCGTGCCCGCAAGCTGAACCGAGACTCCCGCAACGGCGGGAGCTACGTACGTTACGCCTTGCGCGACTTCGGCGACGTCGGAAGAAAGTCTGTTGATAAGCTCGCCGCTGTGATAAGCGGACAAGCGAGCGTAATCCGAGCGCATAAGCGAAGTAAACGTGCTCTGCCTTAGTTCGACGAAAATTTCCGACGCGGTTTTTTCAAGCGAATAGCCGTATAAACTTTTTAAAATTATTTTTAGCGTTAAAAGACTAAACGCCGCGATTATAAAAGCAATCGTGCGGGATTTGTCGGCTATGGTCGCGCTGTTTACGATATACTTCGTTAAATACGCAAACGCTAACGAACACCCGCTTACTATGAGTGAAAGCATCGTTATCGAAAAAATTTTTTTTCTCTTTTTTTGCGTTATCTGCTTTAAAAAAAGCTTTTCTCTTTCGTTAGATTTTTTTTCGTCTATTGATTTTTCTTCGTTGTTAAAATTATCGTTCATTTTAATCGTCTCGTTTCATCATCGCGTTAAACGAAGCAAGCGGAGCCGTGGGCTCCATATTGCATTTCAGCGCATAAAACTTAACCTTTTCAAACATTATTTGCAAAAGCGAAAGCAGATTTTCGGCTTGTTTTTCGTTTTCGGGATATACCACTTGATTCAATATAAAAGACAAATATTCGAGTGGATTTTGCACTTCGATTATTTGATTTTGCTCTCCGCGCGATAAAAAACATACGCCGCTTAAAGGCACTTTTACGTTTTCGCCCCTGCCGTGCTTGCCATTCCACGGGTTGCCGTAGGCGTAAAAAACGCCTTCGTCGGGAAAATATCTGACAAACGGCTTATCGTCGTTTACGTAAGAAAGTTTTTCGCCCAATAATTCTTTTAAAAGCGCCGCGTGAGTGGACTTGCCCGTTCCGCTTTTTGCCGTAAACGAGTATGCGCGTCCGTTGTACTCGACCATCGACGAATGAAATAAGAATCCGTTATACTCAGTTAAAAGTTTAGAAGATATTTGGCGAAGAACGCAAAGACTTTCGTGATAGGCGGCGGAAAATTCGGGGGCGGCGGCTACCGCTTTTGCCAATTCTTCGTCCGTAACGATTACGGAAAAATCTATTTTCGCCCCTTTTGCGTCACTAAACTCAACTTTGTACGGCTCGAGCTGCCTTTTGCAGTATTCGCCGCGCACGGTAATTTGCACGTTTAAATCGGCAAGTTTGTATAAATCCGTCATCGAAAGCCCCCCTTTTATTCTCGTTTTTTTACGAGTTTTTTGTCATTAGCTATCAGGTTCGATTATTTTACGGCTAAACGAACATAGACCACACGTTTGCGTCGAATCGATAAAGCGTTACGCTTTTTTCGTCTTTTATTATGCGAACTTCGACTTTGGATACGCCTTCGAAATCGTTATTGCCGCGAACCAGTTTATAAATTCCGCCTTCTGTGCGCGAATACTCCTTTTTGACCGAGCCGTCAGCCCCTAAACCGACGACTTGCAAATCGTCTATTAAATCAACTCCGCAAGAGCATGCATAACCACTTAAGGTGTATTCCATAACGGTGTCGTTTTTTTCGCTTTTTTTAACCGTTTCGTGAATCAAGGAATATGAATGTTCGTGCTCGTCGTCAATTTCTTCGGAATTTGACGAGCTTATATCGACCGACGAACTCGAAAAACCGAAAGAACTTGACGAATTCGAAGAATCGGAAAAATTAGACGAACTGGACGAGCTAGAAGAATTCGACGAATTCGTCGAATTCGAATCGTCGGGAAGCGTCGCGTTGCAAGCGACCAAAAATGCAATCGACAGAGATATAGCCGTGCAAGTAATCATTTTTAGCAAAAGTTTAATCATAGTGATTTTCTCCTCTTTTAATCACGGTTTTTATTTATTTTCCGATTTAATTATTGGCGTTTTTATCGTCGAATTCAACCGACGTTTGATTGTAAAGGCAATCGTTTACTCGGCGCAACGCCACAAAAAGCGACACGGCTCCGCAAAAAAGTTTTAAAGCTACGTCGAAGCCGCCGAAAGACGCGTCGAATTCGCAAAGCATGTATAGCGCGATAACCAAAATCAACAATAGATACATCGAAAACGGATGGTCTTTTTTTGCTCCGCGATAGGCGGCAAGCGGCGACGCAACGTTTCCGATAACAACCGACCAACTGGAAAACATTAGCGGATAATATAAACAATCGAGCGGTATTTTTTTTAAAAGCTCTTTTACGCTGTTTTTTAAAAGCTCCTCGTCGTCGAATACGCCGCCGACGTTCAAGCCGCTTTGCGGAGTTATTTCCAATTGCAAAAAAAGCGACGAAAACAGCGAATACGCACAGCGCGTAAAGCAAAAACCCATTCCTATGCAAACAGCCAAAAGCACGCAAGAAGATAGCTCGGTTACGTTAAACGCCTTTATTATCAACAACAACGCCGCAAGCTCCGCTATGCCCCAAAGAACGGGTACGAAAACGGCATCGAGTACGCCCTCGTAAACGAAACGCACTAAAATGCGAGAATTGATCGTTTCGATAATCGCGTATAAAAGCACTCCCAGACAAAACGTTAAAAGCATTTGAAATACCGTTACCGTTTTCTTGAGGCAAAATTCATAGTGCATGGTTATCAACGCAAGCGGTACCGAAAGCGCACAAAAACATAAAAGCACGGGCAAAAACATTTTACCGTCGGATAAGTCGAAAAACAACAAAAACATTCCCGCCGACACGATTATCAATATGAACGAAAGCAACGCGTTTATGGGGAGCAGTTTTTTTACTTGCTCGTCTTCGTCTTTGCTCTTTTTTATCGTAAGCGCCTTTAAAAATAATGAAACTACTGTTATTTTTACGGGCTTTTTGGCTAAAACTTCTTCGGGCGGTTCTATCACCGAAACGGTTAAATCGCTCGATATCGAGTTTAGTTCGCCGTTTTTTAAAAGAACCGCGTCGTTTTTATTTTCGCTATCGATTTTTTCGGAATTATCGACGTTTTTTTCGATATTTTCTACGTTTTCGATATCGATATTATCGTTATTTAGACTTGCCGTTTTTTTCATCGTCTATATCCTTAAATTCAACGAAAAAGTTGCTTCCGACGCCCTTTTTCGAGATAACGCCGAAGCGAAGTTTGTGATTTTTTAATATCGTTTTTACAATGGAAAGCCCAAGCCCCGTACCTTTAACCGGGCGCTGATGCGTTTCGGAAAAGCGATAATATTTTTCCCATATAGTATCGACTATATCCGGCTCGATACCCTTTCCGCTATCGACGATTTCGAGTAGCAGTTTGCCGTTCTGCGTTTTTCGTAAGTTTACGCGAACGGTCATATCTTTGCCGGTATAGTTCACGGAGTTTCCTATAAGATTATATACCACTTGCTCGATTTGCCGTTCGTTGCAAACGGTAAAAAGGTCGGGTTCGATTATGCTGTCTATTTTATAACCTTCTCGCGTGCAAAAATCCGAAAATCTATATACGACTCGCTCTACAAGCTCGGATAAATTTACTTGCTCGAAATTATCTTCACCCGCTCCGTTTTGCAATTTGGATAAATCTAAAATATCGTTTACGAGCATCGCAAGCCTATCTGCTTCGTCGATAATAACCCGCGTGTGTTCTTCACGCTTTTGCTTGTTTTCGCCCGAAATATCTAAAATCATTTCGGCATAAGCTTTTATCATGGTGAGCGGAGTTTTTAAATCGTGCGATACGTTTGCCAAAAGGTCGCGCTGTAAAAGCCCGGTTTTCGAAATACCTTCTTTTGCGTAGTTAAGCGCTTCGGCAAGCTCGCTTAATTCTTCGTATCTTTCGCCCGAAAAAACGGCGGTTCCGTCACCTTCTGCCCAACTTTTTGCCGTGTCGGACATCTTTTGTATGGGCGCGGAAAGCTTTGTAGCTATCGTCCACGACAATATGAACGATATAATTATCACGACGACGGTTACTATGGCAAGCTGAACCTGCATGACCGAAATGGTTTCGGAAAGCGCGGTTTTGGGCGAAATTAAAAACAAATACGAATCGCCTAAGTCGTTTGAAACGCGGGTTAAGTAAACGCAAAAACTTTTTTCACCCGAGGAAGAACCGTTTTCATAATAATAACAAACGGATGACTTACCCGAATCGTCGAGAGTAAGTATACTGTCGGAAAACAACTGCGACCCGCGAAGCTCGTCCGTTCCGACGGTTATCGGCTTGTATTCGTAATCTTCACGTAAAAAATAAGAATAGATGGATTCTTTTATAAGTTCGTCGTTTTCTTCGTGACACAAATAGCAATAAACACCCGACTCGCTTGCTTTTATCGCGGTTGAAACCCATTTATCGATGTGGTCGTTATCCGTGCTTTCGTTGTTCATCATGTACGAAAGCTCGCTGCCCGTTTTTTCAAGTTCGATTTGCTTTACGCTCTGATAATAGCCGTCCATAAACACGACTTGCAATATCCATATTGCCAAAATCATGATTACGGTGTATAAAATAAAATACGTCCAAATATTGTATTTTAATTTTTTTAAGTTTGTGCGAGCTTTCATTTTTTAAAGTTCCTTTTTTTGTTTTCGCTTAAACTTAATGCTCTATTTTTAAATTACGCGTGACGTAAAAGTTTTTAAAATCGCTTATTTATTGTAGAATTTTAAAAGTTTTTACGAATTTTTCATTTTTTACTGCGCGTCGTCGAATTTGTAGCCCATTCCGCGCAAGGTTACTATGTATTTGCGATATTGCTTTAAATTAGCGCGGAGCATTTTTATATGCGTATCGACGGTTCTGTCGTCGCCGAAAAAGTTAAAGCCCCAAACGTCGCTTAAAAGCTTTTCGCGCGATAAAGCCACCCCGCGATTTTTAACCATATAAAACAGTAGCTCGTATTCTTTAGGCGTGAGCATTACGGGAACGCCGTCGACTAAAACGTTTCTACCGATTAAATCGATTTCTAAACCTTCGAACTTTAAATTTTCCGAAGTTAATCCGTGTTTATCGCCGCGCCTTAAAACGGCGCTTATGCGAGCCATAACCTCTTTGGGCGAAAAAGGCTTAACGACATAGTCGTCTACGCCGAGTTCGAATCCGCGAATTTTATCGTCTTCTTCGCCGCGTGCCGAAAGCATTATTACGGGGACTTGAGAAAAAGATCTGATTTCTTTTAACGCCGAAAAGCCGTCGAGCTTAGGCATCATGATATCCATTACGATTAAATCATATTTGTTGTTTTTGCATTTGTCGATTGCAACGAAACCGTTTTCGGCTCCGTCAACTTCATATCCGCCCGCTTCGGCGTATTCGCGCAAAACTTCGATAATTTTAGCTTCGTCGTCTACGATAAGTAATTTTTTCATAGTCTTCCCTTAAATTTATTTTTATTTTTTGATATGTTTGTCGATTTTTAAATTAGAAGTTGCTTTTGTATTTTTTCACTCGAGCGCGTGATGAAATACGAATGTCCGCCCGAGGTCAGAGCTTCTTTGAATTCGCCGTTTTTAAACACGACGGCACTGTCGTTTTCGATTAAATAGCCTTCGCTTTCGGTTTTTTCGGTTAAAAATGCCTGCATAAAATCGCTTTCGCGTTCGTTAAAATGCGGGCAACAAAGTCCGTTTAAAACGCCTAAACCGCCGCAAAGCGAATACCCCTCGCCGCCATGAAATTTCTCGGAATCGGTATACATTTGATTAAACCAACAAATCGCGCCCGCCGAAAGCCCCGCGATAATCACGCCGCGCTCGTAAGCGTTTAAAAGCTGATGTAAAATGCCTTTGTTTTTTAAGTGCTCGAGCATAAACAACGTATCGCCGCCGCCTAGATAAATCATATCAGCTTTTTCGAATTTCGAAGCGATTTTTTGTTCGTCCATTTCGCCGTAAACGCTTAAAACACAGTCGGCTTTAATATCGAATTCGGAAGTATAGGTTTTTCGAAACGAATTAAAATAAGGCATACTGTCATGACTGGCGGCACCTATAAATATGCCTACCGCGCGCCTTTCGCCAGCCCGCTTTTTTGCTAAGTTTGCGACGTATTCGTCGATTTTCAGCGTTGTTTTTTGCGCGATAGAGCCGCCCCCTATCGCAATTATGTATTTATCGGTCATTATTTCCTTTGAGTGCGATTTTGCATTTAGAGATTTGCAAAAAACTTTTTAGTTGACGCTTTTATCAAGCTTTTTTGCAAAAGTTAAAAGTTCCGTTTTTTCGTTTTTTACCTCGCCGCTTATAGCCGCTTCGAGCAATTTATTCAAAACCTCGCCTACGCGCTTTCCGCTTATTTTTAAATCAGACAAGTCGTCGCCGTTTATATTTAAAGTTTTCAGCGAATAAGCGCCGCCACCTTCCGTTATGCGAAAAACTTCAGCCTTTTTTTGTAAAATCTCGGCGCGCTTTTGTTCGTTTTCGCAAATAGCCGCGTTAAAATCCAAAACGTTAAAACAGATATTTTCGCCCGCTAAACCTAAAGCAACTCGAATATCTTTTTCGGAACTAAAATTAAGCTTAGCGTTTTTTAGCATTGCCAAAACGCCCTTTTTTAAATTATAATCTGACTTTAAAACGTCTAGAGCGGAACAAACTTCGCATAAAGGAAGAAATCTGAAAAGCAAACTCAACCTAACGGTTAGATTTTTTTCGGCAAAACGTATAGAATTTGCTATTGCTTCGACCTCTGCCGCAGAATAACGGGATAAAGGCTCAACCGCTTGAGCAAAAAGACTAAAATAATTTTTTATAGCGAAAAACGCGTTGTCGCCTAAAAGAGTGCGCTTAAGCTCGCCGAAAACGCGTTCAGCCGACAAAGATTTTAAACCTTTCTCATTGCAAAAAAGCGCGTTTTGCGTGTTTTTTTCTATGCTGAAACCCAGTTCGGAGCAAAATCTTACAGCGCGAAGAATTCTTAAAGCGTCTTCCGAAAAGCGCGCGTTAGGCTCGCCGACAGCCCGCAAAATCTTTAATTTTACGTCCTTTACGCCGCCGACCAAATCGATAAACCCTTCGCTGTCGTTATAATAAATTGCGTTGCAAGTAAAATCGCGGCGGAGCGCGTCGCTTTTTATATCAGCGCAAAAATCGACGGAATTCGGTTTTCGATTGTCCGAATAATCGCCGTCTCGGCGAAAAGTAGTTATTTCGTATTCCTTATTATTTATAATAACGCCGATCGTGCCGAAGCGTTCGCCTTTTAAATCGAGTTTAAACGAACGAAAAATTCGCTTAATTTCGCTAGGCGAAGCATTAGAAGTTAAATCGATATCGCCGCCCGAAACTCGCCCCGAAATAAAATCGCGCACACCGCCGCCTACGATATATGCGCTATAGCCTTCGGACTTAAGCGTACGTATAAGCTTGAGCGCTTCAGGGCAAAAATCGCTATAATAGCTTAAAGCGTTTTTTATATCGAGCGCGCTCATTCGGTTTTTTCGTACTTATTTAAAAGTTTTAAAAATTCCGAAAGCGCAAAAGAATAAACTTTATCTTTATTGACCGCTACGCCTGTCATTCTGGCGGGGAAAGCGGGCGAAACGTTAAGCTCCGTAAGAATACCCGAGCTTAACTCTTCCTTTATATACTCGCGGGGAACGCACGCAATACCCATTCCGCGCTTAGCCATTTCGACCATCAACTCCACGCTCGAAAGTTCGTATTCCGGAGTGAGCTTTACGCCTAAATCGTTGGTAAAACGATCGATTTCACTGCGAGTGCTAGTGGTCGAATCGAGCATTAACAGCGGATAATTCGCCATTGCGGTAAGGTTTAATTCACTTTTAAAAAGGTGCGAAAAATTATTATTTGCGGCAAAAACGTCGTGCAACGTGCCCGTTTGCCCCGTAAAAAGCACTCCTTTTTCGTCAAAAGGAATATTCACGAATCCGATATCTGCCTTGTTGGTTTTGACCAGTTCTAAAGATTGTTTACTCGAAGAATTTATGAACGAAAGATTGACGTTGGGATAGTTTTCGTGATATTCGACCACGTATTTCATTAAATAGTGAGTTACGAAAGTATCCGACGCGCTTATTCTTATACTGCCGCTAGCTACCGATTTGATTGCGGAAAGCTCGCTTTCTGCTTTGCCGAGTTTGTCTAAAAACTCCGAAACTATTTCGAATATCCTTCTTCCCTCTACTTCGGTAAGCTCCATTCCGCGCGAAACTCGGTTAAAAAGTTTGCCGCCGACTTGTTTTTCGAGCTGTTTTATCGCATACGACACCGCGGGTTGCGATAAATAAAGCTCTTCTGCCGCCTTCGTTATCGAGCCGCACTGTGCAACCGTATAAAAAACCTTGTATAAATCGACGTTTCCCATACTTTTATTCCTTTTAACGCTAATACTTGTAGTCTTGTTTTATGATTTTTGTGTTAAAATTTATGTCGCAAATTACTTTCCCACGCAGAATTTTTCGAATATTTTATCTATAACTTCTTCGCTTGCGGTGGTCCCGGTTATTTCGCCGAGCTTTTCCCACGCGGATTTTATATCGCACGAAACCAAATCGAGCGGATAAATACCTATCGCGTTTATTGCAGAAGTTAAAAACTCGCAGGAATCTTTTATCGCAAGATAATGCCGCTCTTGCGTTATGTATTCTCCGTTTACGTCTATTCCGCCAACCCCTTTTTCAGCCAAAAGTTCTTTTAGCTTTTGCAAATTGTTTTGAGTTTTGCAAGATATTACGACGTTCGGCTCGAATTTTTTCAGTCGAGCCTCGTTAAAATCGCTTAAATCGCTTTTGTTGAGCACGGAAATGATATTTTTATCTTTTAAAGACTCGTAAAGCTTTTGCTCGTCGTCGTCTAGTCCGCGTGAAGCGTCCGCCACGAAAAGTACTATATCGGCGGCGTTTATCGCGTCCATCGAGCGACTTATGCCGATTTTTTCGACTTGGTCGCCGGTTTCGCGAATTCCCGCGGTATCAAACAAAGTAAACTTTACGCCGTTTATTTGAGTTTTACCCTCAACTACGTCGCGAGTAGTCCCTTCTACGTCGGTAACTATGGCGCGCTGTTCGCCGCAAAGCGCGTTTAAAAGCGAACTTTTACCCGTGTTCGTTTTACCGACTATCGCGACTTTTACTCCGTCCGAAATAACTTTGCCGTGCGAATAAGAACCGGACAATTCCTTTAAACTTTCACGCGTGGCAACGAGACGATTTTTCACGCTGTCGCCGCTATCTTCGATAAGCCCTTCTTCGGGATAATCGATATTCGCGTCGATTTCGGCGAGTACGTCCGTGAGCTCGTTTTGGATATCGATTATTTTATTTTTTAAATTTTCGCGAAATAAATAGTAGCCCGATTTAATCTGCGCGACGCTTTCGCTGTTTATCATATCGATAAGCCCTTCGCACGAAGAAAGCGAAAGCTTGCCGTTTAAAAACGCGCGGCGAGTAAATTCACCTTTCGTTGCGGGGCGAGCGCCTAGCTCTATAACGCGCGACAAAACTCCGCGAGTTACCGCCGAGCCGCCGTGACAATGAAGCTCTATTACGTTTTCGCCCGTAAAACTTTTGGGGGCTTTGAAGAACACGCAAATTCCGTTATCGCAAAAAGTTCCCGCTTTTATCTCGCCTACGTACATTCTGTAAGGCTCGAACTCGCTCGGCTTTTTACCCGACGAAGTGGAAAACATTTGGTCGGCTATTTTTTGCGGATCTTCGCCGCTTATTCTTATAATCGCCACGCCGCCCGTTCCCGGTGCGGTCGATATTGCGGCTATGTTGTCGTTCATTTAACACCTGTTTTGCGCCGAAAATCGGCACAGTAAAATTTTAAAATCCTTCAAAAGGACTCGAATTATCGTCGTCGGTATCGAACGGATCGGAAGAGCTTTCCGCCTTTTTATCCTCGTAGGGATTTTCCCTTGTCCTGAACGGATCGGAGTACGGATTGTAAGTCTGACCGAAGCGGCGAGCATACTTTTCGTTATAATACTCGTTAAGCGACGAATACGCTCTGTTGTTGCGAACCGCCAAAACGAATATTCCGAAAATCGGCTCGATAAACACGCTGAGCAATGCGAAAAGCCAACGTTTTTCGGGCGAGTATTTGGAAAAGAACGCGTACACGAGCATTGCATACGCCAAAATGTAAAAAATATCTAGAAAATATTCGGCGTAACTATATACGCTTACGACGATAGTGACAATGTAACTCGGCGAAATGTCATATGCGTTCTCGGGAAGCGAGCAGCCGAAAAGAGTGACGAAATATTCGCCGTAGCAAATAAGTCCTATAACCATCGACGCGATTTTTAAAACGCCTCCGACTATAGCGACTATCCAGCCAACGTTTTTAATATCGAAATTAAACACGCGAACCGGACCCGCAAGTTTGCCGATTACTATAAAATTCGCAAACGGGATCATGCCCAGCCACCAGTTTTTAATTCCGTGCTTTTTAGCCATAAGGCAAACGGCTACCGCTTTAATTGCGAAAAAACCTACGTAAACAGCAAAAAATATTGCTAAATAAAGCAAAACGATGTTTTGCAGCATAGAAACTGGAGCGAGCTGATCGATTCTAAGCTGCTCTAACATGTCGTAAAGATAATAGATTGCGTTAAGCATATAAATACAACCTCTTAATGAATATTTCCTAACCCTTAGCCGTCTTTTTTTATAAACCGCTTTAGCGCATTTCGCAGCCATCGTCAGCCGCAAAATATTTTCAGCTAAAGAAATCGAATATTATCAAAGCGACCGCCACCGCCAAACCTATCGATAAAAAACAGATAAACGCACGTTTTTTTGCAAGTTCGGCGTTGTTTTTCGCAAATTTTTTATATCGAACTTTCCCTAGCGGATGGAATTTGCCTCTATAAAAATATTCGCAACCGCAAAACAAATCGCTTTTTCGAATAATCGAATTTTGAATAAAACCGAAGTCGGCGGAAAACGCTTTTTCGTCGCCCGAACCTACTCGCTTTAAACAGCAAAGACTATTGCTTGTTTTTATTTTACTTAATTTAGCTCCGCGATTTTTATATTTTACGAACAAAATCAAAGAAAAAACCACGCACGCCGTGCCTAAAATTATAAACGCCGCGCCTACAAAAGCCCCGAACGCTCCGAGTTCCGCAAAAGCAAAAACGACGGAATATATCAAAGCAAAGGCGTTGTTTACAAAATGCATGACTATTCCCGCAGCAAAATTACCCGTGCTTAATACGATATATCCGATCTCTGCTCCGAGCACGAATTGCAATAAAAGCTGAGAATAATTGCCGTGCATAAGCGCGAACAAAAGTCCGGATAAAAGCGCGCCGTAAAACGCGCCGAGCTCGCCGAGTCCGCGCGCGACGACGCCGCGAAACAACGCTTCCTCGCAAATAGCGGGTGCTATCGGCACGACTATTAAAGCCAAAAACAGCAGCGAAGCAATGTCTCCACCGTCGAAAGCCGCTATGTCAACGATAATATCGCCGCTTGCGCCGTAGCCTAAAAAATATTGTATCTCACTCATATACTCGGCAAAATCGGTGTGCACCGGGGTTAGCAAAACAGCCGTTCCCACCGCAAGAAGCGCCGAAGGAAAAAGAAGCTTTATATCGAAGCGACAACAATATCCTCCGCCCGAAAACATCGGCACTTTTCGGATTTTGCAAAACGTCGCGGCAATCGCAAGTATCGCTAATTGCGAAATAACCGCAGATAAACAATACAGCTCAATCACGGAAAGTGCTCCGCTCAAAATCCGAACGAGCGGAGTTATGGCGTAAGGCAATATCGCAAACGCGACTACGGTCACCAAAAACGCCAAAGCCGCGTCCGCCCTGTTAAATCCGTTCGGGCAGTACCATTTGTACCTTGAAATCTCGCGTGCGTAAACGCTTTTTTCGCGACGAACTTTTACGCCGCGTTTTTTAAACGACGAGGCAAACATTTATCAGTATGCTCTCGCAAAGTAAACTTTCTTTTTGGCGGGCTTGCCGCATATCGGGCAGACCGCGCCTTCTTCTATGGGCTCTTCGATCATAACGCGCGAAGTGGCTTGAGCATACTCTTTAACCTTATCCTCGCACTCGCGCTCGCCGCACCAATGGCATTTTACGAAGTTACCTTCGTCGCACAAACGCTTGATATCTTCGAGAGAATTACCCTCTTTTATGCGCTCGTCGCGAGCTTTGCGCGATTTTTCGAGCATATCCGCTTGAATCGTTTTGAGCAATTCTAGTATATCGAGCAATTTATCTAGCGAAAGCACCGACTTTTCGAGCGTGTCGCGGCGAACGATTACACATTCGCCCTTTTCGATATCGCGCGGACCGATTTCTATTCTTAAAGGAACGCCCTTCATTTCCCATTCGTTGAACTTCCAGCCGGGGCTCATGTCTCTTTCGTCGCACTCTGCGCGAATACCCGCGTTTAAAAGCTCTTGCATTATTTCGCGCGCTTTTTCGGTAACTCCGGGTTTATGCGCGGCAATCGGCACGATTATAACCTGAACGGGCGCGACTACAGGCGGCAATATTAGCCCGCGCTGATCGCCGTGAGCCATAATCAAAGCGCCAATTAAACGAGTAGACACACCCCAAGACGTGGAATACGCGTATTCGAGCTTGCCCTCTTTCGATAAATATTTCATGCCGAACGATTTGGCAAAGTTTTGACCGAGATAATGCGAAGTACCCGCCTGCAAACTTTTTCCGTCGAGCATCATAGCTTCCATTCCGTAAGTCTCTAAAGCACCCGCAAATTTTTCTTTATCCGTTTTTCTGCCGCACAAAACTGGAATAGCTAAGCAGTTTTCGGCAAATTCCTTATAAACGCCGAGCATTTTTTGCGTTTCTTCGCGGGCTTCCGCCTCGCTTTCATGCGCGGTATGCCCTTCTTGCCACAAAAATTCGCTCGTTCTTAAAAACGGACGAGTGGTCTTTTCCCAACGGACTACGTTGCACCATTGATTTATTTTAATGGGTAAATCGCGATAACTCTGCATCCATTTCGCATACATATTGCAAATGATTGTTTCGCTCGTGGGACGAACGACGAGCTTTTCACTCAGTTCTTGCCCGCCGGCATAAGTTACGACCGCCACCTCGGGCGCGAAACCTTCGACGTGCTCAGCCTCTTTTTTAAGATAACTTTCGGGTATGAACATCGGAAAATACGCGTTTTTAACTCCGCATTTTTTAAAGCGAGCGTTGAGCTCGGCTTGAATATTTTCCCATATAGCGTAGCCGTAAGGACGAATTACCATCGTACCTTTTACCGGACCGTAATCTACAAGCTCGGTTTTTACAACCACGTCGGTAAACCATTTTGCAAAATCTTCTTTCATGTCCGCAATTTCTTTTACGAATTGCTTTTCGCCGTTTTTATCAGCCATAAAATATAACCTCTTTGCGCTTTTTCGCGCCTTATTTTCTTTAGCTTCGCAGACGCGACGCTACGGATGCAACATTTTGCCGTTTTTGCCGTTTTTTTATCGGCGACAAAAACTACCGCAGTATCGTCTTTCATTGTTGTTATTATAACACAAAGCTTGCGTTTTGGCAAGCCGTTTTAGCGCTTTATAACTCTAGTAATGCGTTTTATTAAAAATAGTAATAAATTTTACCAAAATTTTACCCGCAAAAATTGTTTTTACACACTCTTTAAACGTTTTTCACATCGAACAATGAAAAAGCCACCCCTTTTTTGTTCCGATATTTTTCGCAATAAAAAGATTAGACTTAAAAATAAAAAACTCGCTATGATTTTTCATAACGAGCACAGTTTATTTTTTTTTACATTTAGTTGCCTATAATCCCGGACGACGTAGGAAACGAAGGATTTTTACGTGTTAAAGCAAGCAATCTGCGCGCTGAACCTACAGGGTGATTTTTACCGGACTCCCATGCCTCTACCGTCTTTACGGAAACGCCCATATATTTAGCAAATAGCGCTTGAGTCATTCCCGTTTCGTTTCTGATTCTTTTTATTTCATCAGACGTGAACGTTTCTAAAGGCGCAATAGACCGAGTGGTTTTTTCGGCTTTTAAATTGCCTTTATTATACTCGATTGCCTGTTCTAATCCGAGTTTAATTTCGTCAAAAAGACTCATTTTTGATACCTCCTTGTCGATTAATCGTTTTCCTCAAGTTGACGTTCGATAATAGAAACCAATCTGCGAAGCTCGTTTCTTTCTTCTTTCGATAAATTGCTCTTTTCGTTCTTAGTATATGCGGTAATTAAGTAAATTTTTTCGTATACTTCGAAATCTATGTAAATTACCCGCACTCCTCCGCTTTTACCGCGATGCTCGAAAGCAAAACGCATTTTGCGAACCCTCCCGGTTCCTTGCATAACCGCGCCGACTTTAGGATCAGCTAATAATTCGTCTTGCAGCCTGCGATAATCGTCGTCGTTCAAACCTAAACTTTCCCACTTCGTACGGAACAGCGGTAATTCAATAAAAGAGCGTTTCATTTTCATCCTTCGTTTTTTACCTTATTATACCCTATTTAATAGGGTTTGTCAAACTATATGTGTCGAAAATTTAAAAAATAATTTTAGAAATATTAAACGATTATCGCCGCTAAAATACTTGAATAATTTTGCATTGTGTAGTATAATCATTAAAAAAGCGCGTTCGCGCTAAATTCAAGCAGCTTTACGGCAGACTTATCGGAGAGGAGACAATGAACGCTAAACAGCTTACAGTAAACGCAATCAGAGTGCTTTCGGCAGAACAAATAGAAAAAGCAAATTCGGGGCACCCGGGGCTTCCGCTCGGCGCGGCACCCATCGCGTATACCGTTTTCGCAAGATTTTTAAAATTCAACCCGCAAGAACCTAACTTCGAAGACCGCGACAGATTCGTTTTATCCGCGGGGCACGGCTCTGCCATGCTTTATTCGCTTTTGCATTTATTCGGATACGACGTTTCCGAAGAAGATTTAAAAAGCTTTAGAACTTACAAAAGTCGCACTCCGGGGCACCCCGAACGCGGCGTTACCCCCGGCGTGGAAATCAGCACGGGTCCTTTGGGACAAGGCATAGCGAACGCCGTAGGTATGGCGATCGCCGAAAGTGCTTTGGCAGCACGCTTTAACCGCGAAGGTTTCGAAATCGTAAACCACTACACTTTCGCGCTTTGCGGCGACGGCTGCATGGAAGAAGGCATCGAAAACGAAGCCGCCTCTTTAGCAGGCACACTTAAACTTAACAAACTTATCGTGCTTTACGATAAAAACAACATAACCATCGAGGGCGATACGAAAACAGCCTTTACCGAAAACGTAGGAGCAAGACATAAAGCACTCGGTTGGAACGTTTACGAGGTTGCCGACGCTAACGATTTAACCGCCGTTTATCACGCTATCGCTAAGGCAAAAAAATCCACCGAAAAACCCACGCTTATTATCTGCAATACCAAAATCGGTTACGGTTCGCCGTTAGAAGGCTCGGAAAAGTCGCACGGCGCGCCTTTAGGTGCCGAAAATTTGGCTAAACTTAAAGAAAATTTGGGTTGGGAATGCGAACCCTTCAAAGTTCCCGAAGAAGTCAGAAAACATTGCAACGTTCCCATATCTCGCGGAAAACGCGCGACAAGGGCTTGGAAAAAACTCTTCAAAAGTTACGAAATCGCTTACCCCGAACTCGCACGCGAATATCGCGATAGAGTTAAAGGCGTTATCCCCGACAGCGTTAAAAATCTTTCAATCGATTTCGATAAAGCGGACGCAGGCAGAGGGTACAGTTTTAAGGTTTTGAACGAAATCGCAGACAGACTGCCCTCGCTTTTCGGCGGAAGCGCGGATTTGGCTCCGTCGAATAAGTCGAATATGGTAAACCGCGGCTATTATTCGCCCGAAAACCGCGCGGGTTCTAACATGCATTTCGGCATAAGAGAACACGCTATGGGCGCGATTTGCAACGGCATCGCCGCTCACGGCGGACTTATTCCTTACTGCGCTACATTCTTCGTTTTCAGCGATTACATGAAGCACGCGATGAGACTTTCGGCACTTATGGGGCTTAAAGTTATTTACGTTTTAACGCACGACAGTATAGGCGTCGGAGAAGACGGTCCCACTCACGAACCCGTAGAACAACTGATAGGACTTCGAGCCATCCCGGGGCTAAACGTTTACCGCCCCGCCGACGGCAACGAAACCTTAGCGGCTTGGCAACGCGCTTTAAATACCGACGGACCTTCTGCTATCGTTTTAAGCCGTCAGACCTTGCCTCTTCTTCCCTCTTCTAAAGAAGGCGCGAATAAGGGCGCTTATATTTTGAGCTATTCCGAAAAGAAGTTTAGCCCCGATTGCATTTTCGTTGCGACCGGCTCGGAAGTCGGAACTTGCATGCAAGCGCAAGAATTGCTCGCAAAAGAAGGCATCAGCGCAAGAATCGTTTCGGCTCCTTGTCTTGAGGTTTTCGAAAAACAAAACGCTAACTATAAAGAAAGCGTTTTACCCGCTAAAGTTAAAGCGCGTGTATTCGTCGAAGCGGGCACGCCTCATAGTTGGTATAAGTACGGAACCGAAGCTTCCGAATACGTGTGCATGAACGAATTCGGCGCTTCGGGCGATGCAAAAACGTTGTTCCAAGTTTGCGGCTTTACCGCCGAAAATCTTTGCGAACGCGCTAAATGCGCCATAGCCAAAGCTAAAAACTTAAAAAGCTCTTTAAGATAATCAACTCTCAAAAAATCGAGGTCGCTTCGAATGTTTTCGGGGCGACCTTATCTAAAAAAATTGCGGATTAACCGCTTTATGTTTTTAACCTTAATCTTTTTCTTTTTTAACGGAGATTTATGGATTTAGCATTTTATTTAAACAGCGCGCTTTTGGGCGTGGGGCTTTCGATGGACGCGTTTTCCGTTTCGCTGGCAAACGGATTAAACGAACCGAACATGCCTAAAAAACGTATTTTTTTAATATCCGGAACTTTCGCCTTTTTTCAAGCGCTTATGCCGCTTTCGGGCTGGTTTTTGGTTTCGACTTTGGTAGGAGCGTTTACTTTTATTTCTCCTATTATTCCTTATGCCGCCCTCGCTTTGCTAGGTTTTATCGGCGCTAAAATGATTATCGACGGCATTAAAACTCGCAAACAATCGAGCGAAAATCACGTCGAGACAGAAAACAACGCATTACTTTCGGACAAAAAAGAAAACCGCGCGGATTGCGCGAAACTAAGCCTAGGCTCGCTTTTACTTCAAGGAATAGCGACCTCGATAGACGCGCTTTCGGTAGGCTTTACGATTGACGGATATACCTTTTTGCCCGCCCTCGTTTGCGCGCTGATTATAGCCGCGGTTACTTTAATTCTTTGCACCGCGGGCGTTTTTATAGGAAAACGCTTCGGCACGAAACTCGCGGATAAATCTCAAATTTTAGGCGGCGTTATTTTAGTCGCCATCGGTATCGAAATTTTTATCAAAGGATTGATAGGTGGTTGAAATGAAACTTTCTTTAATAGTTCCCTGCTTTAACGAACAAGAAGCTCTGCCCCCTTTTTACGCGGAACTTAGCGGCGTTTTGCAATCTTTAAACAATTATTCCGCGCAAATTATTTTCGTGGACGACGGCTCGAAAGACGATACGCTTTCGATTATTAAAGGTTTCGCAAAAGAGGACGAACGCGTTAAATATATTTCGTTTTCGCGCAATTTCGGCAAAGAGGCGGCAATGTACGCCGGACTTAAAAACGCAGACGGCGATTTCGTTGCAATAATGGACGCCGATTTGCAAGATCCGCCCTCGCTTTTGCCGCAGATGCTTGAAATTTTAGCTTCCGACGAATACGACAGCGTCGCAACAAGACGAGCGGACAGAAAAGGCGAACCGCCCATTCGCTCGCTGTGCGCAAAAACTTTTTATAAAATTTTAAATAAGTCGAGTAAGTCGGACGTCGCCGACGGCGCGCGCGATTTTAGACTGATGAAACGAAAAATGGTCGACGCTATCCTTTCGATGAGCGAAGTTAACCGCTTTACTAAAGGAATTTTCGGCTGGGTGGGCTTTAAAACTTATTGGCTCCCCTTCGAAAACGCCGAGCGCGTTGCGGGCAAAACTAAATGGAGTTTCCGCGCGCTGATGAATTACTCCGTGGCGGGCTTGATAAACTTTTCGGATTTCCCGGTTAAACTGATTTTCGGCGGAGGGTGTCTTTTTACGTTCACTGCCGCTATCGCTCTCGTGGTTTTGCTGGTTTTAAGGCTGTGCTCCGTTTGGTTTTCGTCCGTTATAACCATCGTTTCGTTTATGGCTCTTTTCTGCGGAATAAATCTCTTGGCTCTCGGCGTTATCGCAAGATACGCGGTTAATACTTACTTCGAAACAAAACATCGCCCGATTTATATCTGCGCCGATTCGAATATCGACGGAGTTAATTAAATTATTTTGCATTTCAACGCGCGAGCTATAAACGGCTTGCGCGCTTTTGTTTTTCGGCACGTTTTTTATCTTAGATTTACAGCCCTACGTATTCCCGATTTTAACCTTTTTTCAAGCGCGCGCGTATAATAAAACGAGCCGACCGATATCCGCTAAAAACTCAATTTTTTAGTTTGTTGCGGCGGGAGGCACGAGGGAATTTACTATGCTTTATGATTTTTATAAAACGCTTTTGGCATGCAACAGATGCTGCGGCGGCGGTTTTTTCGGAGACGGCGGAAGAAATAATTGCGGCGTTCGCGTTATAGTCGGTCCGCAAGGTCCTCAAGGTCCGCGCGGCAATATGGGGCTTCAAGGCGCGCAAGGACCGCAAGGTCCGCAAGGTCAAATCGGTCCGCAAGGTCCTCAAGGTCCTCAGGGCGAACGTGGCGAAACCGGAGCTACAGGCGCAACGGGAGCAACCGGTGCTACAGGCGCTACGGGCGCTACGGGTGCAACGGGCGCTACGGGACCGCAAGGTCCTATAGGTGACAGCTTGGTTGCCGAGTTTTCGAGCGCGGCGACTACGGTTACGGCAAACTCGCCTTTCGAGCTTGCTCAAGAATATAACAATCAAAGCGGGGCGACGGTTAACGACGGAGCAACCTCTTTGACCTTACAACCCGGTTCTTATATAATCGACTACCAAGCGAGCATTAGCGGCGGTACGGCGGGAAACTTAGCCTTGGCTTATTATTTTAACGGAAGCGAAATCGCGCTTACCGTTTCGACCCAAACAACCACGGCTGCAGGCGACGCGGCGACGCTTTCGGCTAAACACGTGCTAGCCGTTCCGACGAGCGGAACGTTAGAGCTTAGAAACGTAAACTCGCAAGATATTAACGTTTTAAAACTCAACGCGTTCGTAACGAAAATTGCTTAACTCTCTTTAAGAAAAAATCGCGAACTATGCGATAATCGACCTATAGGTCGACTTTTTAAAAACTTTACCGACGATAAAATTTAGCGGTCGCCCCTACTTTTTTGGGAAGCGACCGCTTTTAATTTACTATTTTCAGTTAGCTATTTTGTTTTTTAATTCGGCTAATATTTTATTTTCGAGCCGCGAAACCTGAACTTGCGAAACGCCTAAAGCCTTTGCCGTTTCAGCTTGAGTTTTGTCGCGAAAAAATCGTAAAAGTATAATTTTCCGCGAGCGCAAATCAAGCTTTTCGATAATCGCGCGAAGCATGATTTTATCGACCATTTTTTCCTCTTCGTAAGGAGCGGAAATTTTATCGATAAGCTCTAAAGAGCCGTCTCCGTCGTCTTGCTTTTCGTAAATCGAAAGCGGTACTTTAGCGGAGTCTAGTGCTAAAACCACGTCGGATACGTCCATACTTAAGGCGGATGATATTTGCTCTACGGTCGGCTCGTCTCCGCCGTTTTCCGCTTTAAATTTTTCAATAAAGCGGCTTATTTCCAAGCGTTGAGCCTTTATCACGCGCGAAACTTTTATAATTCCGTCGTCGCGCATGAAGCGTTTTATTTCACCTATTATCATAGGTACCAAATAGGTCGAAAAACGCACGTTAAAGCTTTCGTCGAAGTTATTTATCGCTTTCATAAACCCGACGCATGCGATTTGATACAAATCGTCGTAACATTCGCCTTTGTTTTTAAAGCGCCGCAAAACGCTGCGTATTAAATTTTCGTTTTCGCAAATCAGCGTCGTTTTTGCCTCTTTATCGCCGTTTTTGGCAAGATTTAGCAAAGCGACGGTTTGTTCGTGCGTTAACATTTTTACCCTTTTACGCGCGGCGAAGATTTTTGGTCATGATAACTTTCGTTCCGCAGTTTACCTTTGAATCGACCGTGAACGAATCCATAAAAGTGCGCATTATGGTAAAGCCCATTCCCGCCCGTTCAGCCAAAGGCTTGGAGGTGTAAAAAGGCTCCAGCACCTGATCTAAGTTCGAAATACCGACGCCGTCGTCCGATATAGTTATATGTAAAAGGTCGCCGTCGATTAAACATTCCATCGTTATTTGCCCTACTCCGTCGGGATAGCCGTGCACCACGCAATTCGTGACGGCTTCCGACACCGCCGTTTTTACGTCGGTAAGCGCTTCGACGGTCGGATCCAAACAAGTAATAAATCCCGCGATTACCGTCCGCGCAAACTGCTCGTTTTCTGAAAGTGAATCGAATTTTATACACATTTTGTTTTTCATAATTTTCTCCGTTTTCGCGCTTAAATCTTGGGAATAAGCGAATATATTCCGCTCGCCGAAAACACTTTGTCCGCCGAAAAGGACGGATTTTCGATGTATAACGGAATTTTCAGCGCTTTTAACTTTTTGTATCTGCCGATTAACATTCCTATGCCGGTCGAGTCCATAAAAGACAATCCGCGCATGTTGAACACAACCGATCGGGCGTTTGAATTGTTTTCGATGAGCGCGTCGATTCGCTCGCGCGTTTGCTTGCAATAATGCTCGTCGAGCTCCCCTTCGAAATATATATACAATCCGCCCCGTAAAACCTTGTATTTTACGTCCATTTTTCGCCTCGAAAGCTTTTTGTTTTAATATATCATAAATCAAAGAGGCTTTTTGCGGTTTTTTTGCCGAATTTTGCCTTTTTTAGTCGAGAATTTTTTATGCGCGGAGCTTTCGACTTTTTTCTTTCGACTTTAAAATTTTTTTGGCTTTTTTAGGCAATTTACCGTATAAAAAATTATAAATTTTTTCGGTTAAGGCGCAAACTTGCTTTAAAAACGGCATGCAAAAAATACAAATAATTAAGTTGAAATAAGTATGAAAATTTGCGATTTTTCTGCCGATTTCTCTTCCGCAAAAGGGTTGCAGCGCGTTTATTTTATCGCCGAGAAGAACTAGCGGAATAAAAAACAAAGCGGCACCCAAGGCGTTAAAAATTACGTTAAAAAGCGCGACTTTTTTTGCTTCTGCGCTTTTGCCCGCGCTTGCTATAACAACAGGCAGACTTGAGCCGATATTGCTTCCTAAAATTAAAAAAGTAGCCTTTTCGAACGGTAAAAGTCCTAACGTTCCCAAAACGACGGTCATGCCCGTAGCCAACGAACTGCTTTGAATTATCGCCGTTATGATAAGTCCGTTTAAAAAGGATAAAAGCGGGTTTTCGACCAAAAAAAGATTTTTAAACCAAACGTAATTTTTAAAACTTTCGACCGACTCCGTCATAAGCTTAAGCCCGATGAACACGAACCCGAAACCGCACAAACAACCGCCGATTGAACGCGTTTTTTCGCTTTTGCTTAATTTTAAAAGTACTCCTAAAAATGCTAATCCGCTTGCTATCGCAGTTAGGTCGAAGGCTCCGCCCGTAGAAAACGAAATCAGCTGAGCCGTCATCGTGGTGCCTATATTCGTGCCCATTATCGCCGCCGAGCCTTGCAAAAAGCTCATAACTCCGCCCTCTACGAACCCTACGATTATCATATTCGTCGCAATACTGCTTTGAGCAAGCGCGGTAGCCAAACTTCCCGCTAAAACCGCCCCGCATCGGCTTTCCGCCACCGCGCGTATCGCCGACTTTACTTTATCGTTAGATAACGCGCAAACTTCGTCGCTTATAAGCTTAAGCCCGCTCAAAAAAACCGCGATCGAACCGAGTAAAATCAAAATTTCTTTTATCATAAAATCCGCCTAATTTTTTCAGCTTTAATCGAACCAAAAAACTCTTACGATATATTATATTTTTACCTATCGGACTTTTATTCCTTTATTTTTTCTGCGTTTTTTCTGAATTTTTCTGCGTTTTCGGCAATAAAAAAACACGCGGACAAGAGTTATAAGTTCTTAATTCCGCGCGTTGATTTTGCGTGTGTTATTTAGTTTTTAATTTTTTAGTTTTTTTTCGTTTTTTGGTAATCGACTAAAAAGAATTATCTTCTGCCGCCCGGGCGAAAACCTTGATTTCCTCCGCCGCCGAAATTCGAACCGAGCGCCGTTCCGACGCCGGAAAGAGTTGCCGAATACGATTGATTATTCGCCGTGAGCGAATATGTTTTTCCGACCTCGAAAGACGGCGAACTTATTATAACGGATTGATATTTTTTAGGTGGAGTAACTTTTAAAAGCTGCTCGCCGCTTGAATTTTCAAGCAAAATATCGCTACCAGCCGAAGCCGTCGACGGCAACGTTAAATTTATATAGCACTGCGACGAGTTCGAGGAGGGATTTTCGACCATTCCCGCAGAGCCGACCGCGCACACCACGCCGCCGTTGATAATTATCCCGGTGTCGGCATCTAACGCGGCGTCGCCGTTGCCCGTAGGTCCGTAAACGATAAGAGTGCCACCCTCGATTTTTAAAGTGCCGTTACTGTCCACTCCGTCGCCCTCGGCGTTAACCGTTATATTTCCGCCCGAAATCAATATATAAAACGCGTAATTCCTGCCTAAATCCGAATTAGCGGCGTTAATTCCGTCGTCGAAAGCGGTTATGTCTATCGTGCCGCCGCTTATCTCGACGGTCGCGCCCTCTATGCCTTCGTAACACTTTTCAACGGTTATGTCGCCCCCTTCTATCTTGGTCAGATATTCGGAGTGAACCGCGTCGTCACCGCTGTTTATATTAAAACTACCGCCCGAAATAACGGTGTTACCTTTTGAATGAAGAGCGTCGTCGTTAGAGTTTATTTCAAAAACGCCGCCCGTTATTATAAGTCCGTAATTTTTTTCGTAAGTAGCGGAGTAAAGTACGTCGCCGAGTTTAATTCCGCCCGTTTTTATGCCCTTACCGTCGGCTAAATCCGAAGAACGCTCGGTTACGGTTGCGGGTGCGCCGCCGTTTGTGGTGATTTTTATCGTGTTTTTATCCGTATTCGCTATATAAACGCAATTATCGGCGGAAATTCCGTCGTCGCCCGCGGTTATATCGAGATTTGAATTTTCGATATAAATATAGCCGTATTGCATGCTAGAAGAATAAAGCGCGGCGTCTTCTTCTGTTTCGGGTTCCATGTCCGTCTTTATTCCGTCGCCTAAAGCCGTAACTTTTACGCTCGCGTCTTTTATCGCAAGAAGCTCGTCTGCCTTAACGCCCGATTTCGTAGCCCCCTCTATTTCGATATCGGAACCGTTTATCGCAAGAGCGGTTTTAACTTTTATTCCGCTTGTTTCCTCGCCTAGGCAAGAGAGCTTTAAAGTTCCCTCGCCGTTTATCTCTAACGAGCGCTTTTTAGCTTGAATAACCGCGCCGTCGCCGTCCGCCGCAGTGTCGCCTACGCTGTCCGAAAGCTCGTTTATCGTGCCGCTTTTTAAGGTTATAGTTCTTTTGTAAATCGCGCCCGACGGCTTTTTAAACACTATCGCCGCCGAAGTCTGACTTTGCGTAGTGCAAATTCTCGCTCCGTTTAAAACGATGCGCACGTCGCCGTCCGTATCGGCAACGCTGACCGCTCCGTTTAATTCGCCGCTTAAAACGTAAGTACCGCTTTTGTTTATTTTTAGCTCGTCGTTTTTAAACGAATAAGCTTCTACGGCAGATAAATCGGCTTTTAAAAGCTCGCTTAAATTTATTTCGTAGCAATCGTCCGCCTTATCGTCGTACGAAAAATTGTTAGAAGAAATCAGCGTTTTTGCATAATCTAATAAATAATCGTCAGCTTGCTCGGTTGAAGAATCCGTAATATCCACTCCGGTGCCGCCACCGCCTAAATTGTCCCAAGGATTAAAAGGCGGCTCGTTGATATCGCCTTCGTTCGAGCCGCACGCGCACGCGTATAAAGCTATCGAAGAGCAAAGCGCAACTATAATTGCATTTTTCGTTTTTTTCATGTCGTTCTCCCTTTAATTATGACCGCTTAAAAATTTTTTGCGATTATTTTTAGCAATTATAATTATTTACTTTATAGCTATAATATAATCGTCTTGCCTAAAATTAAGTTAAAAATGCAAACAAAAAACGAATTCTTCGAAAAAAGAATCCGTTTCGTTTTATTTTTCGTAAATTTTGCTTTGCTTTAGCGAATGTTTACCGACTCTAAGAATGATACAAGTGCGGCGATGCCTTTTTCGTCGTTTTTAAACACGGCGGTATTCTTTAATATGTTTACGCAAACGTCGTTGACGTAAGCGGTGACGATTTCTTTAGCTCTTGCTTCGTCTTTAACCGAGGAGTTTTTCGCCATGAGCACGTCTATCATATCCTTATGAACGTGAAGCGGATGGTCTGCTTTAACGACCTCTTCGGGCTTGTAATCGCGAGTTATCAAAATTTGCTCGATTTCGCCGAGTTGACGCTTTAAACGAGCGGGCAAAATGTAAAGCCCCATTGCCTCGATTAAGCCGATGCCCTCTTTTTTAATGTTGTGATATTCTGGGTGAGCATGGAAAATTCCGTCGGGATATTGTTCGCTCGTGCGATTGTTGCGAAGAATTAGGTCTACGCTGTAGCGATTATCGGGTAAAAATCTTGCGATCGTGGTGCAAGTGTTGTGACGAGTGCCGTCGGCTTCCATTCCGATAATGTCTACGCTTTCGTCGTTATAAACCTTCCAACCCTCGATTATCTCGCCTGCGATATCCGCCACCGAATTGCGGTTGTAGCCGGATATTCTTATTACGGTGTTATACCAATTCACAAGACCGATTTCCACGTCGGGATAAGCGGCGTTTTTGAAGTTGCGCGAAATTTTAGCCTTGTGCATGGGCATTTCGTGCAAGCCGCCCTGATAATGCTCGTGATTTAAAATCGAGCCGCCTACGATAGGCAAATCGGCGTTGCTGCCCGCAAAATAGTGCGGAACGTATTCGATAAAATCAAATAGCTTTTCGACCGTATTTTTGCTTACCTTCATCGGCGTGTGTTCGCCCGATAAAAGTATGCAGTGTTGGTAAAAATAAGCGTAAGGCGAATATTGCATAAACCACTTTTCGCCCATAAGCTCCAGCGATATAGTGCGAAGATTGGTGCGCGCGGGATGCGTGAGCGTTCCGCGATACCCTTCGTTTTCGCGACATAAAGCGCAAAGCGGATATTTCGTCATGTCTTTAGGCGCGGTCAAAAGCTTGGCTACATCTTTATTATCCTTTTCGGGCTTGGAAAGATTGATGGTTATCTCTAACTGACGGTCGCCGTCTTTAATCGACCAACCGATATTTTTATCGATCGCGCTCTTGCGAATGTAGTTGTTTTTTATACAAAGCTTATAAAAATACTCGCAAAACTCTTTGGCACCCATATTTTCGCGCAGTTGCTTTGCCATCGCGTTTACCTCGGAAGGCTTGGGAGTTACCAATCCGAATATGTACGTGGCGTAAATATCTTCGTAACCCTCTTCGCAAAGAGAATTTTCTAAGCAATAGGCTTTTACTTCGTCGAAAATCTCGTCGGGAAGTTCCATTTTCGCAATGGCTTCTTCGTCGATTTCGGGCTCGACCGCGGCCGACGTTAAGCCGAACTGACCTAACAGCAGGTTACGCGCGTAAACTTCGTCGAGTTCGCCTAAAGACAAAAAGTTTTTGGCGTAACATATTATTTTTTCGACCAAAATCTTGCCGTCTATCGTTTTGTTTTCCATAACGCTCTCCTTGCGCCAAGCGATTTTTCGCTCGCGTTTTTTCGTTTATAATTTTATCGTTTTTTACAATTTTTTTATGCTTCGTTTTTATGGTATTTTTTTGTCGCGATTTTTACGTTCGCGATTTATATTATCACACGAACGAAAATTTTGCAACCTTTTTGACCGCGTTTTTAGCTTTATCCGTTAAATAAACCCGATTTTTAAACGCCGAAAGTCCTTTTATTCAATTTTTTCGGCTTCTTTTGAAAGCGCGCTTATTTCTTTTTCGCCGTTTTCGCCATCGGAACCGTCGCCGACTAAGCTTTTATCCGCTAAAGTCACGCCCAGCCTTACGCTGTTTTTGCCGTATTTTCGGCGAAGCGCGTTCACTTTTTTTTCAAGCTCTAAACGCTTGTCGTATGTTTGCGCGGATTGCTCGAGAGTCAGCTGTTCGCCCTCCCCCTCGCCTAAAAAATCGCTCACGGTTATCCCTATCGTTCGAATAGGAAGCTTAACCCTAAAATCGTAGTTTTTTTGAAAAATCGCAACCGCCAAAGCAAAAAAATCCCCCGACAATACGCTCGGAAAGGGAAGTTTTGCCTGCCGCGTAAGCCAAGCGAGCGAATTGTCGCGCACGACGAGCGTGAGCGTTCGCGCTTTGCCTAAGCCGTAGCGCATAACTCGCTCCGAAACGCTTTCGCACAAATATGCGAGCACGTTTTTTACGTCGGCAAGATTTTTTAGGTCGCGATAAGGGGTTAC
The DNA here is from genome assembly GCA_964452295.1 of uncultured Acidiphilium sp. GTDB lineage: Bacteria > Bacillota > Clostridia > Christensenellales > Borkfalkiaceae > HGM11416. The sequence goes on along the minus strand of CAYVKZ010000001.1, from coordinate 29,344 downwards.
GCTGTTGCCGACGGACTTGGTTTCTTCCTCTTCGCCGTATTTGCGGACGGGCGATTCGTCCTCGCCCCGAGCGTACGCGCTGAGCGTGCCGCCCCACTTGCCGAACCGCGCAATTAAAAACTTGCGGTCGACCGCAGCTAACTCGCCTATCGTGTAAATATTGTATTTGTTAAGTTTTGCGAGCGTCGCTTTGCCTACGTAAAGCAAATTTTCGACCGGCAATTTCAAAATAGCGTCCAGCCCGCGCTCGGGTTGAATAACCGTCGTTCCGTCCGGCTTTTTAAGGTCGGAGCCGAGCTTGGCAAACACTTTGTTAAAGCTTACGCCGACCGAGCACGTAACGCCTAGCTCTTTTTTCATTCGTTCGCGAATTTCGTCGGCGATTTTTTCGCCGCTTCCGAATACACCGGACGCCGTTACGTCTAGCCAAGCTTCGTCTATGCCGAAGGGTTCGACTAAATCGGTGTAATCCAAATAAATTTTTCTTGCCCTTTTCGAATAATCTAAATATACGTCGTGATGGGGTGGAACAATTACGAGTTTCGGGCATAATCTTTGCGCGTCGCAGATGGTCATGGCGGTTTTAACTCCGTACTTTTTGGCTTCTTCGCTTTTTGCCAAAACTATGCCGTGACGAAGCTCCTTGCTGCCGCAGACCGCGAGCGGCTTACCCTTTAATTTCGGATTTAAGGCGCACTCGACGCTCGCGAAAAAATTGTTTAAATCCGAATGAAGTATTACTCGGCGTTTTTTATTCTTTTTTTCCGCAAAAATTTCGCTTGCCGAATTTTCAAGTTGCGTTTCGCTTGCCTTTTCTTCGCTCGCGTTTCCGTTTTTTTTGTAAATTTCGCCCATAATTCCTTGATTTTTGCTAAATTTTTTTCTACCTTTTTTCCGTTATCGAAAATTATTTTAGCCGCGAAAAACGCGCCGATTATAAGTATAGCCCAAAGTAAAATTCCCCACCACGTGTTATACGGCAAGATTTTTCCGCCAAGCGAATATGCCGTTAAAAACGAGGACGTAAGCCGCGTTATTATTATCACTACGCAAAAATACCCTACGCTCATTGACGAAAGCCCCGACGCGAAACACAAAAGGTCGTCCGGGAAAAAGGGAAGAAAAAGCATCGCCGTTATAACCGCTTTATCTTTGCCGTCGAGCTTTTTTATAAGCGCGGTTAATTTTTTTTCGCCCGCTAAAAGACTTGCCGCTTTGTAGCCTAAAACTCTTCCTATAAAAAAGGCTATAAAACTGCCCGCAGTTATTCCGATAAAAGAATACAGCCCGCCTTTAAATTCGCCGAACAACGCGACGCCTACCCCTATCGCGATAACGCCCGGAATCGGCAAAACCGCCACCTGCAAAATCTGTAAAAGCAAAAACGCGGGCAAGGCAAAAAATCCGAATTCTTCTATCTTTTTGCGTAACGCGTTTACGTTTGTGAACTTTTTTAAAATCCCGCTTCGCAAAAAATACAATAATGCGCCGACGACTATTAAAACGGCTACGGTAAAAACGACGATTTTTTTAAAAACATTCGCGTTTTTTTTACTCTTATTACTTTTATTGCTTTTGTTTTTCGCTATAAAAGTCGCTCTTTTTTTTAAAATTTTCGAATTGAAAGACTTTGCGCGAAATTTTTCGCAAGCCATTTATGAACCTTCTTAGCGTATTATATTCGTAAAAACGACTTTTTATTTTTAATTTTTAATCGCCGACGCGTAAAAACAATTCTAAACACTTATAAATCTAATTCAAATATCTGCTGTAGTAAAGCGAGATAAGTTGACTCATATCGTAAGCGACGCAAGTAAGTTCGAGCGTTTCGAAATTCAAATAAAATATTCCGCCGCGAATATCGTTGGTTTTATAACAAAAAAAATTGTCGTCCTCGTCGCCCGCGAAACATATTATATTTGCGATTTCAGGGTTGAAATCGGAAAAATCTTCCCTGAGCCGATAAGTAAAAAACGCCGCTTTGTCTGCGCAAAACAAAAGCTCGTCGTCGCCGTCCGTTTGCATATAAAGCTCGATAAGTTCTAAAGGAAGGGGCGACTCCGCTACCCTTTTCAGCTTAAAAACGCTTTCGCCCTTAGCGGCGGGTCTTAATATTATTTCGGGATGTCGTGCGCGTAAAGCGTATAAAAGTTTCAAAAACTTCGTCTTGCGCTCGGCAAAACTAAAGCCGATTATACAGCCTAAAAAGGCAATCAATCCGAAATAGCACAACGCGCCACCGAAACAAATGGCGCAATCTAAAAAATACGTTTCTTTTTCGATAAGCGCGCTTATAATCATTATTAAAAAACCGAGCGCAAACACCGCAAAATAAAAATTTTGCTCTTTTTTATATTTTACGTATAGCGCGCCGCTTTTCGGTCTTTTACAAATCGCGCAACCTATCGTCCCTATCAGCGATAAACCTACGGAAAGCAGTAAAAATACGCGATACCAACTAGGACACAGCGAAAGTTCTTCGATATCCGCGTATAAAATTTCAGACAGCATAAGCGCCGCACCGACACCCGCACTGCCCAAAACCGTTATTAAAGTAAAAACGAACGACCAACGAGCGTTTTCGTCTTCGCGCTCCTTAGCGGCGGAAAAGAGCGCGATTTCGTCTTCAATCGCTTCGCCGCCTAATATGTTTTCGCTTTTTTTAATTGCCATAGCCATTCCTTTTATTCGTTAGTTTTCGAGCAGATATCGGTAAAAAATCAGATTTTAGATTTTTAATTTCTGAAAAATCCGAGTAAATTATTTCTAATTGCGCATATCTGCAAATTTTTTCATTCTCTTTTTTAGCGCGGCAGAATAGCTTCCGCTTTTTATGCGCCAAGTCCAATTGCCTTGCGAGGTCGAAGGAACGTTCATTCTTCCTTTCTCGCCGATTTTTAAATAGTCTTGAACGGGGACTATTGCAAGTTTCGATTTACTCTGCATCGCCGCGCCGATAACCGCGTCAGCAATTTTCGCATTTGAGGATTTTTCGCTTATTTTTAGTTTTTCGCAGACGTAAACGCGAGTCGGCTCGTTTAACTTTTCAAGCCAGCCGAGCAACGTATCGTTGTCGTGCGTACCGGTGTAAACGACCGAATTATATACGTGATTTTGCGGAAGATATGGATTTTTTTCGTCAAAACTGAAGGCAAACTGTAAAACTTTCATCCCCGGATAACCGCTGAAACGCAAAAGCCGTTCCACCGCGGGGGTGATTATGCCTAAATCTTCGGCAATAAAATTTTCGGGTGAAAAATTACCGTTTAGCGCGCGTATAAACGAAGCGCCGCCGCCTTTTTCCCACTCTCCGTTTCTGCCGTCCGTGGCGCCGTAGGGCAACGAATAATAACTTTCGAACCCGCGAAAATGGTCGAGCCGCAACACGTCGTAAAGCTTTAGCGCTCCGCCTATTCGCCTTATCCAAAAATCGTAACCGTCTTTTTTTAAAGCGCGCCAATTATACACGGGATTTCCCCAAAGCTGACCGTCTTGCGAAAAATAATCCGGGGGGACACCCGCCACCCGCTCGGGATAATACGTTTTTTTATCGAGCAAAAAGTTGGATTTTTCGTGCCAAACCTCGGCGCTGTCCTCGGCGGGATATATGGGCACGTCGCCGATTATTTTTATCCCCTTTTTTTGCGCATAACACTTAAGAAGAGAATATTGCGAATAAATTTCTTTTTGCAAAAATATTTTAAAAAGCAAATTCGAAAGGTCGTATTCGTCGATTTTTCTTTCGTTTGCTTTATCGCGCTCGCTCCAACTAAGCCAAGGCGCTCCGCCGTATTCGTCTTTTAGCGCGCTGAATTTCGCGTAAGGCAAAACCCATTCGTTTTCTAAAACAAAGGTTTCAAGTTCTTTTTTAAGCGCGCCGCTTTTCTCGTTTAAAAGCGCGTAATAATAGCGATTAAACGCCTTTTTTAAGATTTTAAACCGCTCTGAAAACAAGTATCCGTAGTCTACGCGCTCGGAGTTCTTTTGGGTTTTTAACTCCTCTTTCGTTAAAAGTCCCTTTTCAAAAAGAATATCTAAATCGATATAATACGCACTGCCCGCGTAAACCGAAGAAGCGGCATAAGGCGAATCGCCGAATCCCGTTTGGTTTACAGGCAGAAGTTGCCAATAGCTTTGCCCCGTTTCGGCAAGCAGGTCTATAAAATCGAAGGAGGCTTTACCGAGCGTTCCTATGCCGTAATTCGACGGAAGAGAGCTTATCGCACATAGCACTCCGCATTGTTTTTTTAATTTTTGTTTCATCTCTTTTTCCCTTTATCGTTAAGGCGCTTAATCTGTTTTTTTGCGCCGACTTTTTATTGTTTGTCGTCGAATAGCGTTTTTAAATAAGAAACGTCTAACTGCCACTCGCCGAGCGCGCTTCTTCGAGCGTTATCTTCGTTAGCGATTTTCAAGGCGCGAATATAGTCGGAATAATTGCAGTCGTTGACCTTGCAAAAATGCTTAATAGCAATATCTTCGCCGCCCACGAGTTGTGTTCTGCCGATATGTATGACCGAATGACAATTATGACAAACAGCGACTACGTTTTTTAACTTTTGTATTTTGTTTTTTTCGTCGTAAACCCAGTTTTCGTGCGCTTCGAGCCGAGCGCACGGCTTGCCGCAAATCATGCACTTGCCGTTAGCGCGAGCGTAAGCGTCTTTTCTGACGATATCCCACGCGGGTTTGGGCAAAAGCGTGCGAAGATTCGAATACCAACACCCGCTAGGAACCAGCTCGGGCAAAAGTTTGAATTTTGTTACGTCTTTTTTATCAAGCATTTTTCGTTTTTAGCGCTTTTTGTTAAAAAAGGCGGCGGATGCAAAAAAGCCCTCCGCCGCTTTTTTATAAGATTATTTACCCGTTATTATGAGTTCTTCTGGAAACTTGCCTTGCTCGTCGACAATGTTATACGCGGGATATTCGCTGTATGCGGGATCGAATTGCGAAAGTGAAGCAAGTTTATCCGCATCGTAAATATTACCGCTGCTCGTCGTGCCGCTGGGACGAACGCCGCCTTCCATAAAGCTGGCTTCTAAAATCTTGCCGTCGCTGCCGATGAAAATAATTTCGTTTAAAGACATCGTATCGCACGTGGTTATAATCGCACGGTTGTAATTCCCGCTTGACGATTTTAAAACGTTAATCCAACCGTCTTGCGACTGTTTGAGCGTTGCGGAATTGACTTTTGTGGTTATTTCTTTTTGATTAGACGTGCTGTCGTAAGAAGTGAGCGTTACGGTGAAAGAAACTTCGCCGCTTATATCTGAAACGTTGCACCAAATTTCACTTACGCTTGTCGTAGCGGACGAAAATTGGACCTTTGCCATGTATTCGAGCAAAACGCCGTCGGACGCGGATTTTTGAACCGTTTTCCACCCGTTAAGCTCGTTGCCGCCGCACGAAGCAAGCGTTACGCAAAGCGCAGCCGTAGTTATTCCCGCAAGTAATTTTTTAAGTAATTTTTTCATGATTATCTTCCTCTTTGCATTATTTGTCGTATAGCCGATTTTTTATTTTTTTGCCCGAGTTTTCGGACCGATTTTACTGTTTTTTAATGTTTTTGGGGATTTTATCGCCTTAGTCGTTTTCGTTTCGGACGTTTTTGACGTTTTTGCCTAGTGAATTTGAATTTTCGTCTATGCTTTCGGCATTTTCTAAAATTTTTGCCGCCTTGCGTTTCGAGCGTTTATCCGCCGCGGTGAGCCTTTTGAGTTCGTCCATGAAAGTAGAAATATCTTTAAATTGGCGATAGACCGAAGCGAAGCGGACGTAGGCTACTTCGTCAAGCTCCTTAAGCCCCTTCATGACCATCTCGCCGATTTGCTTGGACGAAATTTCTTGCTCCATCGAGTTATATAACTGTTTTTGAATATCTTCGACGAGCGCGTCGATTTTGCTCATAGGAACGGGGCGCTTTTCGCACGCCTTTAAAATCCCCGATTTTACCTTTGCTACGTCGAACGCTTGGCGAACTCCGTTTGATTTTACTACCAAAATCGAAGTGGTTTCGACCGTTTCGTACGTGGTGAAGCGCTTGCCGCAATTTACGCACTCGCGACGACGACGAATAACCATTCCGTCGTCCGACGCGCGCGAATCTATAACCTTGCTTTCAAGGCAACCGCAATATAAGCATTTCATTATTTATATTCTCCTCGCAAAGCATAGCGACGATTGTTTTTTTGTTTTTGTTAGCGTTTTTTTGCCGAACGCGCAATTTTGACGCGCGTACTTTCCGCAAGCTTTCTTATTATACTACTATTTTTAAAGTTTATCAAGTAAAATTCGCAAGTTTTGCATATTCTGTGAGCGATTTTAACTTTTCGCCTTGTTTTGCGTTCAAATAATGGTTCAAAAAAGAGAGCGCTCGCATCTCGGCAAGCATTTTATCTTGTTCGTTTTTTACGTATTCGCTTACGTCGGCGCCGCATATTTCTGAAGTATAAAAGCCGCCGACTGTATTTTTTGCATCGATTTCAACGCTGTTTTCGGCTAAAATAGGAGCACACGCGCGCAAAGCCGCCGCCGTTTGAGGCAAAATACGAACGCTTTGCTCTCTTTTACAAGCTTCGCAATAAAATTTACCCGCGGAAAAATCGAAAAAGGGGCGCTCGCCTATGTTTTTGCTTTTACACCCCCCGCATTCACAAAAATTCATTCCGTAACCCGATTTTCGCAGAGCCGAACACAGAAAGGATATCAAAACGGCGGAAGGGTGTTTTTCTTCGAAACACATTGCCTTAAGCGCGCTTAAAACGAGCGAAAAAAGTTCAGGCTCGGGCTGACCTTCTTCTGTAAATTTCAATAAAAATTCGGCTATTGCGGAGCCGGCGCAGTATGCAAAAACGTTTAGCCTTAATTTGTAAAAACTTTCGATTTCGGTAGCGCCGATGACCGAAAATCGCTCGCCCTTTTCGCTTAAAACGTATTCGGCAAAACAAAACGGAGCGGCGCAAAAGCTAAGTTTGGCGCCCGACTTTTTTACCCCGCGAACGCCCGCGCTTATTTTGCCCCGCTCTAAAGAATAAAGCGTTAATATTTTATCGTTATCCTTGTAATCCACGCCCTTAAGCATAAGCGCGTTAACCTTTGCTTCCATACCCTAAAAAACAAAAAGTGCCCCTATAAGCCCATTATCGGCACTTTCAGTTTATTCCTTTAAGCTTTTTGTACAATAAGTAATAAGACGGATTGCCCGTTTTTTCAAACATTTCCCAAACAATTTGCTCGGGTTTTTTTTCGCGTTTTTTCATAAAACTATTGTGCTACTTTAATAATAGTTTTATGCATTAAAAATTTGAGACTTTTTAATTGAAATTTTCTTCGGAATAGCCGTATTCTCTAAGTCTGTCCGGTCGGTCGCGCCAGTCGTCTTTGACTTTTACGTAAGTTTCGAGATAGACGCTTGCGCCCAGGAATTTTTGCATGCCCTCCCTTGCAAAAGCCGAAACCTCTTTTATGGCTTTGCCTTGCTTGCCTATGAGTATCGCCTTATGGTTTTGCTTTTCGCAAACTATATCCGCGCTTACGTAATAAGCTCCGCTATCCCTTTTCGTAAACTCGTTTATAACGACGGCAACGCCGTGCGGAATTTCTTTATCGAATTTTAAAAGTATTTTCTCGCGCAAAATTTCGCCTAGCATAAAACGCTCGCCTTTATCGGATATAACGTCGTCCGAAAAAAGCGGCTCGCCATCGGGCAAGCGATCTTTTATTATCGAAAGCAAAAGCTTAACGTTTTTACCCGTACGCGCAGAAAGCGCGGTTACGTCGGTTACGCCTTCGATTTCGCCTAACGCCGCCACCGCTTGCATAATAGAACTTTCGGGCATTATGTCCGTTTTCGTAAACGCCACGATTGCCGGAATTTTGCGCCCCGCAAAACGTTTTACGAGCGCTTTGTCTTCTTCACGAAAACTTTCGTGCGCGTCGACCAAAATTAAAATTAAATCTACGTCTTTAACGGCGTTTTCCGTTGCGCGTTGCATTCTGTCGCTTAAGAGGCTTTCCGCCTTGTAAATGCCCGGGGTGTCTTCGAAAACGATTTGTACGTCTTCACCGTTGTATATAGCCAAAATCCTGTCGCGCGTGGTTTGCGGCTTGGGCGAAACGATACTCACTTTTTCGCCCACGATTACGTTTATTAAGGTTGATTTACCGGCGTTCGCTCTGCCTACCACGGCAACTCTTCCGCTTTTCATTCACAAATTTTCTCCGTTCGTTAATTTTTTTATCGCTCGTTTATCGGTCGACGCCTATCTTAGCCGCAACAAGCGTTTGTTCTTCTAAAAGGCGCATTTCGCTTTTATCTTCGTCGGTCAAATGGTCGTAGCCGAAGAGGTGCATTATTCCGTGAACTATCAAATACGCGATTTCACGCTCGAACGAATGTCCGTATTCGGCGGCTTGCTCGGCGGCGCGCTTCGAGCATATTATAATCGAACCCAAAAACACCCTGCCCGTTTCGGGATCTACGTCGAAAGGATAATTCTTCTTTTTGACAATCTCGCCCGCGCTCACGCCTGCCGCCGGGAACGAAAGCACGTCCGTAACGGCGTCTATCGAGCGATTTTCGGCGTTTAAACGCTTGATTTCGGCTTCGTCGCAAAAACAAAGCTCGATTAACAAATTGACTTTTTGCTTTAATATTTTATACGCGGCGGCGGCTATCGCGGAAAAATCGACGGCGCATTGCTCTTCGCATACAATTTTTAAATCGGACATTTTTCTCCTTTTCGCTTTTTGTATTCTTGTTTTTATATCGACGTTATATCGACGATTTTAATCTTTCGCCTGCTTTATTATTGCTTTTCGTCGTCTTCTAATTTTTCGCCGAACTCTGCAAGTTCGGCGTCGGAAACGGTGGAACTCTTCGTTTTGGCGATTTTTACTTCGGGGTATTTGATTCTGTCGTGATAAACGCCGCCGAGGCTTTGCGATATGGTGCTTTTTACCACGTCGATATCCTTCATCGTCAAATCGCAGTCGTTGAACTGACCTAAGTTCATGCGCTCTTCGATAATGGCGCAAACCATTTCGTCAACCTTTTTTTGCGAGCGATCGGGAAGAGAACGCACGGCAGCCTCGCAACCGTCGCAAATCATAATTATCGCGGCGATTTTGCTTTGCGGACGAGGTCCGGCATAAGAAAAGTCTGCTATATCGAGCTCACCCTCTGTATATTTTTTAGCCTTTAAATAGAAGTATTTAATGGGCAAAGTGCCGTGGTGTTCGCGTGCTACGTCCGCCAAAAATTGCGGTAAATGATATTTTCTAATCAAATCGTAACCGTCACGCGCGTGCGCTCTGATAATGTCAGTCGAAAGCTCGGGCGAAAGTTCGTTGTGCGGATTGTATCCTCGCTGATTTTCGGTAAAGTACTCGGGCTGTTTTAGCTTGCCTATGTCGTGATAAAAGGCGGCGGCACGAGCTAAGAGCGGATTTTCGCCGATAGCCGCGGCGCAAGATTCCGCCAGCGTCGAAACGGTAAGCGAATGATTATACGTGCCCGGTGCTTTATCGCGCAAACGGCGAATAAGCTTGGATTTATGGTCGGTAATTTCAGAAAGTCTGTAATCGGTAACGACGTTAAACGCCGATTCGAAAAACGGTAGCGTAGCCATCATTAAAACAACCGAAAGCATTCCCGAAGTAAAACCGTATAAAACCGAAGTTAAAATACCGTCGGTATTGCTTATTTCCATGCAAAGCGTGCAAATTATTACGGGAATCGAAATGAATATTCCTCGGAAAAATACTTTTACGCGCGAACTGACTTCGTTTATTAAATAAATGGCGAGCATTCCGGTCGCTAAACCGATTATCATTACGGAGTACGCCTCTTTATTAACGAGCATTTGCGACGCTCCCGCCGAAATCGAACCGCTAGCCGCAACGCTTGCAAAACTGTCTATCATAAACATTATCATGCAGTAAGTTACGTTCATGATTATCGCCGAGCGGCGGTTGACTAAAAGCAAAATCAAAAGCGCGCAAAGCGACACCGGACGAGCGTATTCGCTGAACTTGCCTACCGCGAACGAAATTACTATGGATATTTCGAGCACCAAAAGCACCATAAATATGTTTTTGCCGCTCTTTAAAAATTCTTTATACTCGAAATAAAAGTAGAGATAAACCATCGCCAGCAAAAAGGCAACCGCGAAAACTACGTATATAAACCTTAAGGTCTTTTCGGATTGCTCGAATATGCTTTTGGCGGCGGAAAATCCGCCCGCGTTTATTATGACCGCGGCAAAAAACAATATCGAAATTACTATGGCGTGAACAAAAAATTGCAATATCGTTTTTACGTAATCGCTAGCCTTCCATTTTTCAGTTATGCGTGATTTAAAAATCATTTGCTTCTTCCTTTTGCGTTTTCTTTATCGTTATTTTGTCTGTTTCAGTCTTGCTTTTTGGATTGTCTTTTCTCGTCGTCCGAATACGCTTTGATTATTCGCATAACTAACGGATGACGAACTACGTCTTTATGCGTAAGCTCGGAAATCGCTATACCCTCGATTCCCTTAAGCACCGAAACCGCGTGTTTTAATCCGCTTTTTTTACCCTCGGGAAGGTCGATTTGAGTAACGTCGCCGGTGATTATCATGCGGCTTCCCTCACCCATACGAGTTAAAAACATTTTCATTTGCTCTTTCGTGGTGTTTTGCGCTTCGTCTAAAATTATAAAGGCGTTCGACAGCGTTCTGCCGCGCATGTACGCGAGCGGCGCGATTTCTATACTGCCGCGCTCTAAAAGCTTTTGATACGTTTCTAAGCCGAACATTTCGGAAAGCGCGTCGTAAAGCGGACGCAAATACGGATCTACTTTCGATTGAAGGTCCCCGGGCAAAAAACCCAAGCGTTCGCCCGCTTCCACCGCGGGGCGAGTTAAAATAATTTTGTCGATTTCTTTGTTTTTATACGCCGAAACAGCCATCGCAACCGCAAGATACGTCTTGCCCGTCCCCGCAGGTCCGACGGCAAAAGTAACCGTGTTTCGCTTTATCGCGTCGACGTAGTTTTTTTGACCGAGCGTTTTGTATTTGATTTGCTTTCCGCGAGAGGTCACGGCAATAACGCCGCTCATTATTTTGTCGATGTCTTCGTCTAAGCCCTCTTTCGCAAGCTCTATGCAATAGATAATTCTGCTTTTATCCAAAGGTTCGTGCCGACGAGCTATATCGAGTAATTTTAAAATCACTCGTTTTGCAACCGCAACGCCTTGCTCGTCGCCGCTGAGTTTTATTCCGTTTTGAGCTACGAACGCCTCTACCCCCGTCTCGCGCGAGATGACGGTGAGATTTTCGTCAAACGCGCCGATGATATTTAAAAGTTCGTCTTGAGAGTCGATTTCGACGATTTCAGTATGTTTTTCCAAAAAAATTCTCCTTACGTAAACGCTTCGAATCGACAAAAAAAGCAATTTTTAAGCAACTAAAGCTCTCTGTCGCAAACGAAACTCCTTTCGTATTCTATGTAAACGGTTATCGCGTTTTCTTTTTGCAAATGCGTTAAACTAAGCACGTTTTTTTCACCCAACGCAAGCCGCGCGCAAATAATCGCGTCCGCAATATCGGCATCTTTATCGCGCTCTTCTAATTTTGCTACGTTTTCGACTTCATAAACGTAAACGAATTTAAACTTAGCCGAATACGCGCAAACAGCGGCGCAAGGCGTGCGAGTTCCGTTTTCTTCGATATAAGCGCCTACTATCGGCTCGCCTTTCGAAACTTTATCGCCGTCGCTTTTCAGCGCAGTGCCCGAATAAACTACGATTTTTATAATTTCGCAATCGTCGCAAGCAAAAACGCCTTCATCCGAGGACGGAAAAAGCTCAGGCTCATCTTTAAGCTCTTTTATCGAAACGACAGCTTTGTTTCCCCGCTTTTTTATGCTTAAAAAGGAGAGCTTTTGACTAGCGGCTAAAATCGCCGAAGCTTTCGATAAATCTTCGTCCGAAAAAAACTCGAATTTTTTTATGCCCGCCGCTTTAAACGCACGCTCGGTTTCGGCGCGATATAAATATGCGTCGCCTTCGTAAACGTTGCCTAAATACACGCCGTCGAATAAAATTATTGCCACAGCAAGCAAGGCGCAACATAAAAGCTTAAAAATATTTTGCTTAGCCAGTGTGAGCGGATATAGCCATCCGCCCCTTTTCAGCAATACATTATACCACATATTTTTACAAATTGCAAAATATTTCGCGCTGTCTTTGCCATCAATGGTGATTTCAGCCGTTTTATCGCTTAAAATTTTTAATTTTACGACCTCTACTCCCGCGTTTTTTAAGCGTTTTATAAGCTCCGCGCGGTTTAGTCCGACTAATTTATACGTTTCGGTAAATGCATTCATTCGAAATTTACCCCCGTTATCTCGCCTTTGAATCCCGCGTCGCCAAACGAAAGTTTATTAAGTTCGATGTTTTTACCCTCGACGATAACTACGCCTTCTAAGCACTCGAAAACTATTTTTTCGCGCGTAAAACCAATCACTCGCTTAACGCCGCTGACGTAGCCACCGCTTTTTGAAAAGGTTATTTGCGTTTGCCCGAGCGTTACGCATTTTTTTATTTCGCTTATAAGATTCATTTTTTGTTTGCGTTCTGCTTTTTTATGAAGCTGAAAATGCCCGAATATAGTATATGCGCGCGACGTTTTTATTATCCATTGAAGAATCGAACCCAATTAAGTTTTAACAAAGCAAAATTTGCAAAATCATCGTTAAACTCACTTATAATATAAGAAGTTGATGCTTTGCTTGCAAGGAGCAGCAACTTCGCAATATTGCACACTATGGGGCGAAAAAACGCAAGTTTTTGCGGCAAAAACATTGGTTTTGCAAATATTTTGCCACACGGCAAAATATTTCTACCCATAGTTTATAATACGCTCGTATGACTGCGCTCGTTTGCCTTGATTTTTCTAAATTTTGCTTTTGTTAAAATGCGTAGCACCATAAAGTCATATTTTTGAGATTATTTTGGTAAAGCTTTGCGCAGTCGTATCTAAATACTACAAGCGAAGATTTGCCAAAATAAGCAAAAAAGATGCCTTTATGGCTTGATTGGTTCAATTCTTCTTAGGATTAGGTTTGCGCAGTTGTATATAAATACTACAAGCAAAGATTTGCCGAAAAAGGCAAAAAAGACACGTTTAAGGCTTGATTGGTTCGGCTCTTCAATGGATACCGCCGCGCGCATTTCCCCCTTCGATATTTAGTTTTTAGATATAAGCGCTTTTCTGTCAGGCGCTTTTAAATACGCCGTTACGCAAGGTTAAATAATTCGTTACGAGCTGAATTCCGCCCTCGGACAAATATTTCGTGTAATCCCAGTCGTTAAAATGCGCGACGGCTTGCTCGGGCGTGAGCTTGGAATAATAATCCAAAAGCGCAACGACGATGTCGTTTTTGTATTCGTCGCCTTGCTTTTGATACTTTTCGGCTGCCGCCGACCTTATTTCGTCGCCATACTTTAGCAACGTTTCGTTTAGCTCGTTATTATACTTTGCAACCTCGGCGTTTTTTTGATCGCGCGCGGTTTTGAGTTTTTCGAGTTTTTCGTTAGCTTCAATCGCTTTTTCCATATCGAACTGCCTGATCGAGGCGTTAAGCTTTTGACTTAAACTAGATATCTCGTCGTCGATTTCGGCTATCTGCTTTTTTAAGGTCGCGTTTGACTCGTCCACAGCCGAAAGTTTTTGCTTATCGTAACCTTTTAAAATCTCGGTTATTATCGACGACCTTGCGATTCCGCGTTTTATCGCGTCCTCGCCGGCTTGCTCTTTCGCCGCGTCGTAGCGACTTTCGATTTCGGCGTTATCCTTAATCGATTGCTCTCCGATTTGTTCCTTTTTTTGCTCGAGGGCTCGCTTTTTTTGTTCGCTTTCTTCAGATAAAGCCTCGCTTTTTAAAGTATATTTTTCACTCAAGCCTTTTAGTGCGGCGGCATAAAGTTCGTCGTCGGAAGTCGTATCGTAATCTAGACGCTTAAACCCCAAATCGCCGCCGTCCGCGGCGGCTACCGCATACGCCTTTTGAGCTTTTTCGTTGAGTTCATCTATCTTTTTTTGCATTTTTTCGCGCTCGGCTTTAAGCTCGGCGCTTACGTCATATTGCTCGGTTTTTAAGTCCGATTGATTATTTTTAGCGGTTCCGTCGCTTTCGGTTTTCTTTTTTATCGTTCCGCCGCCGCCTTCGTATGCCAAAACTTGCTGAGGCTTAGAACTTATTTTATAATTTAGCATGCTTTTTCTCCTATTACTTATAATGTTTTTTTACTTTTCATTTTACGCATCCGTGACGGTAAGCGTATTTCTTAAACGGACCAGCATTTTTCCGTCGTAAAGAGGAAGGCGCTCGTCGCAATAAGCAATTACGCCGTCGCTTATTTTTGCGGAACCTTCGTTTACCGAATAAGAGGAAAGAGTCGTTCCGTTACCCCCGCTAAGCACGGTTTCGCCGTCTTTTTTTAAAATTTGATAATTGAAGTTTCTGTGTAAATCTATAATCATTTTTATTTGCCTCGCCAGCTGTTTTTTAACCTCGTTATTTTATCGAAAGTGCCGTTAACGGGCTTATAGCGCGACTAATTTGTTATTGCCGTCAAAATCGGTAAGAATAAAACAGTCGCTGACCGCGGGATTGGAAACGACCTTTTTTCCGCGGTATTCCGTTTGACTTTCGCTAAAGCTTAAGTCGCTTTCGTTAAAAGTAAGTTTTATAACTCTACTGCCCTTAACGGCGAACAAACACGGGCTTTCGCCCCCGAACGCGCAAACGGAAATCACTCCGCGCGAAACTAAGGTTACTGGGTCGCTCACCGTATAATCTGAAGTTATAAAGCGCGCGGTGAGTTCGCCCGAATTATTCGCGCATGCCAATACGTAGCCGTCCGAATAATTAAAAACGGCGGCGGCGGTTGCCTCGCAAGAAAATTTTTCGCTTAAAGAACCAGCATAATCGATTAAAGCCGCCCTTCCGTCCGCGGCGAACAAAATCACGCTTCTGTCACTTTCGTTAATAACCGAAAGGGTACTGTCGGACTCGGGATAATCTACGCACCCGAAAACCTCAAAAACACAGCTGTTTACCGTAAACTCGGCATCCGAAGTTAAATACAGCGCGGCACCCTGATTACCTTTTTCGAACGGCACGAAACATTCGATTTCGGTTTTCCCCGTTTTAGGCAAAAAATCCTTAACCTTAACGCCGTTAATCTTAATGCTGCCGCTTTTGCCGGGCGCGTATTGCGCGTAGACGATAAATTTAAGCTTTAAAACGCATTTTTTAAGCGTTTGAAAACCGTAAGTAAAGGCTTGAGATTGCCCGCTACCGCCGCTTGCTTCATAACGCACGTAGTTAAAATCCGTTTGCCCGCTTTTAAGCTCGAGTGATTTTATGCGCCTCTCCAATTCGCGAAGTTTTAATGTATCGATCATATTTTCTCCGTTTTTTTATTATTTTTTATCGTTTTTTTTCGGATTTTACGCCCCGCGAATGCCGTATTCGAAGTCTATTTTCAGTCTAGCTACGACGCTATTTGGCTTTGAGCTTTCGATTAAAAAGCGAAACGCCTTGCCCTTTAGCGCGATTTTTACGTATTCGTCGCTTTGCTCACCCGAAAAATTCACCGACGCGCTTCCGCACTCTGAAGTTACGGTAAGTTTTACGGGTTCGTTCGAATAAAGCGTAACGCCGCGCAAGGTTTTTTCGGTTTCGGGCTTTCCCAAATCGCTAAAACCGCTTTGCCAACTTTTAAAAACAGGTAAGCCGAAAAATTCGGTGCTCTCCGAAAGTTCGCCGATAAACTTTACGCCGTCGGTTAAAAAAAGTAAGCGATATTCGCCCTCTCCGTCGTAAACTTCGAAATCGACTACGTTAAACCCGCTCAATATACAAGTGCTTTTTTGGGCAAAATTATAGCGCAAAACGCAATCTTGTATTCCGCTTTTAAACTTAATCTTTAAATTTACGAACAATTCGCCGTTAAAATAAACGCCTTTCGCGCCCGAATTATCAACGCCCTTCAATAAGCCTTCGAGCTTCGTTAAAAATTTAACCGGAGTGCCGCCTGAAAAACAATAAAAACCGTCTTCCGCAAGATATGCGATTTTGTCGCCGCAAAGCGTAATGCTTCCGCCGAAAATTCTGCCCGAAGAGGAGCACAAGCCGTCGGCGCAAAATTCGGTTTGATCGCCGTATGCCGTAATTCGAGTTATTCCGTAATTTCTGAAAACGTAAACGTAACCGCCAAGCTCTAAAACCTTTAAAAGCGTGCCGCGCTCGTCGCGAAGGTCAATAAAACCCGCCTCTGAAAGCGAAACGTCCCAATTTGCGGGATCAAAATCGTCGGAATACCAAAGCATGGTTTTTTCGCCCGCTTCGGTAGCGAAAAGTCGTTCGCCGTGCATGCACATCGAGGTGACGACAGGCGCGTCGGATACGACTTCTACGCTTTCGCCGTCGAAAATTTTCATATCCTCTCCGCCGGAAAAAATAATTACGTTTTTGCCGTTATAATTGTAACGCACCGAGGCGGGAGCTTTTGTAAAATTAAGCTCGGATATTTTTTCGAACTCGTTCGTTTTGCCTACGAGCGTTTGATAAACGTAGCCGTCGTTAAAATACGCGAGCACGCGATTTTCGTAAACCTGATTTTCTTGATTGTAAGTTTTGAAATAATACAGCCTAAGCGGCTTTGCGGAAACGTTTTTATAGCTTAGTTTATTGCCCGAAAAATTTGCTTGCTTTACGCCGCCGCCATCGCATAAAGCTCCGCTTTTAACCGAAAAATTAACCGATTCGGCGGCGTATGCGAGCGGCAAAATTCTATCGTTTATTCCGCTTTCTATTCCGCCCGAAAAATCTTTCACGTAATAATATGCGCTTTTTCTGCTCGGATTCACATTTTTATGAACGTAATACATAAATTACAACCACCTTCTGGGTTTAATTACAAGTTTTCGTCTTTCGGCGACTCTGCCGCGCACTCCGCAATCGAATTTATTGCGCCAAAGCGAGGCTTCGCCCGTTAAGCCGTTTTCTAAGCAAATTTCCGCCGCCATTCCGCATGCGACGACGAACTTCCCGGGTTTAAGCGAATAAATAAAATCGTCTTGCTCGTCGGCTTTCGGCGCGGCGTGAGAATAAATTATTTTCACTTCGCCCTCTTTTTTCACGCGGAGTTCGGTCGCGAATAATTCGTATTCTATAAGTTCAGAGCCGTCCGCGTCGTAAACGCCGAGCACGTCAATCGGAACAAAATCCAGCGACGAAAGCTTGACTTTTCCGTTTTCGACTTGCTTAATCTCCTCCGCTTTAAGCGGAAAATATTCAAAAGCAAGCTCGTCTACGACCATTTCGTAAACGCGAAGATAATCGGCACGCTCGCTAAGAGTTTTTTCGTCGCCGTCGGAAGTTCCTTTTAAGCAATCGGTAAGCGCTTGATTTTTAAGTAGTTCCGAGCATAAAAGCATAACGTCGATAACTTTTTCTTCCAAAAAATCACCTCCTTGCGGCGAGAAAACTCTCGCCGCGTAAATTTCGCTTAGTCTTTACTGGTTTAAAACGAATCGACTTAAGCCTCGGTTATGCCCGAAAGCATCGCTTGTCCGCTAGGTCTGGTGCAAACGAGGTCGGCATATTTAACGAGCGTCGCGGTGTAAGCGGGCTTGCCTGCAACTTGTCTTAAAATTTTGCCGTTTTCGCCTTCTAACCACTGCCAATCGCAAAGTTGATGCAAAACGAAATCGTCGGTATTCAGCAAATACATCGTGCCCTCGGGACAGAAACGATCCGAAACCACGGGAATTCCGTTGTAAGAAATAGCCTTGTAGCCCCCTTGAAGGTCCAAAACGTCTATATTACGGCGATAAGAGCTGAGATAGGATTGATATGCGCGCTTAACCCCGGACGAGCAGATTATAAAGTTTACTCTGCTACCCGAGTTTTCTTCGAGCTCGTCGATAGCGGCTTGAATTACGTTGTCCGTAATTTCGCCGACGTCACTCTTCATATAAGGCACGAGCCAAGGACGAGTCGATCTATCCAAACCGTAGATGTAGCCGCTGTTTTTGAATATACTGCCAAGCCCGGTAAGCTCCATTTTGTAAGAGCCCTGAACACATATAAACGAACCCGCGGGCACGTTGGCTGTATCTAAAATAGTTCCGTTTACCGCAAAAGTTTTGCCCTTTCTGTCTACGCGCAGAATTTTGCGCCCCGCGCCGATGGCGATTTTGCTTCCGCTTGCGGTGTAAAAATCAACGACCATTCCTTCGACAAGGTTTTTGGCGTTATCGACGGTAATCGTGCCGAATTCGTCGATGGAATTAACCTTCGCCAAAACGCCCGTGCCGTCTCCGAAAAGCATTCTTCCGAAGTTGAACGACGAGGACTTTAAAAGTCCTTCCATCTCTGCGTTTAAAAGGTTTACGAACGCCCCCGCGTTGTTTTCGGACGCGCGTACGGCTTTATCGCTTATTTCGATCGTGCCGTAAAGATTTTTAAGCGTGAGCACGAATTGGTCGTAGCTGTTGCCGCTGGCGGCGGGTAAATCGCCCGTTTCGCTACCCGCGCCTATGCCGCCGTTTATTCCGTACTGCGCGACTCTGCGGACTTCTTTGCCCCATACGTCTTGAGTGGTTTGCTTAATTCTTGCCAAAAGCGGATTGACCGTCGTGTTGAGCTGTTCGGTTATTACGCCTAAGTATAAGCTTTTTAATGCGCTGTCTGCACTGGAAAGTGTTACCATAAATTATAAATTCCCCTTTATTTTTTTACGTTCGTTTTTCGTTTTTTGCCGTCGTTATTTAAGCCTTAGCATAGAGGCGGCGAACGCGCCCGCTTCTTCTAAGTTTTTGGGCTTTATCGGAGGAGCGCAAGCCGCTACCCCCTCCGAGCAAATTAAAGTTGCGCCGCGATTTTTTTCGATTTCGGAAAGATATCGCTTGATAATTCGCTCGTAAACCTCGCGGCGGGCGATCGCGCTTTCGAAGATTTTATCCGCGTCGCAAGCTTCCTTTTCGGCAAGCCTTAACTTCTCGCCTAAAACGGATATGAACGCGCGCTCTAAAAACCCGCTCGAAAGATCGCCGTTTCTCGCCGCCGCGTCCGCTATTTCGCAAGCGTATTCCGCCGCAAACGGATTAGCGCGCAAAAATCTTTCGATTTCTGCAACATAATCGGGGCGGTCGAACGGCGCGCCGCCCTTTTCGTAAACGGAAGCTTTTTCAAGTTCGCGCGCTTCGGCGGCTCCGATATCTCCGACGTTCCCCGTTTCATCTTCTGCCGAAATATCTTCGCAAAGCCGCTCGCTTTTTAAAGAAGCCTCTTTAGGCGACGGTTCGCCCACCGAGGGTGTTTCTTTAAAAAAGCCGCAATTATCTTTTTGCGTGGCGCGCAGTTGCTCCTTTAGGGCGAAATTTTCTTTTTCGAGCTCGCTAAGTCGCTGACTGCGTTTGGTAAATTGCGACTGCAACGCTCTATACGCCCCAATTAGTCCGCTAAGCGTTTTAAATTTACCGTAAGAGGTCGCTTCGGCGCAAGGTTCTTCCGCTTGCGTTGTCGAATCGGGTTGTTCTTCGGGTAAATCGTTGTCGCCCTTAGCTTTTAAGACTAATTTTTCTTTTATTTTCGCTTGTTTTTCAGTTTTCATTTTCAACCCCTTGAGCGGAATTATCCGCTTCGTTCAACACAGCCGCGCCGTATAACGCGCGGTGCGCCCTTAAATGTTCGAGCACGCGTTTTTTGTATTCGCTTTTATCCTCGAAATTTTCAGTAAGCAATAGCTTGGTGTGCTCGGCTACGTGAATATCGTGATCGTCAAACTCTTCGACTTCGACGCTGTTTTTTTGCATAAGTATGTTTTCGCGCTGAGCTTTATCGGCGTGAAGACTTGAAATATCCTGTCCGCCCGATAACGAGCCGTAGCCTATAAGCTCTAAAATTTTGCTTTTAGTTCGCTGACTGAGCGCGCCGTTTTTATCTGATAAAAGTCCGAGCTTTAACATCTCGTAAATGGCGTTCTTTTTTTGCGCGGGAGTGTTCGAAAGCTCGTTTTCGGTATCGAAAACAACGTCGTCGCTCGTTAAATCGTTCGAATTAAAGTAATAAAGCTCGACAGAATCGCCCTGACCGTAGCATCTCATCATTCGAGTTTCGGTGGCGAATTGCTTGAAAAGTCGTATGGTTTGTTTACCCACCGCGCGCACGGCGTGGCGAATGTTTTCGGCGGAGTTAACAAGTCTGGTATCGTCTTGCTCGATCATAAGCTCTAGCGCGACGCCGCTCATGTTTTCGCCTATAGTTGCCGAATTGCGCGAAAACTCGCTTACTCCGCTCACGTTTATAAACTCGTGTTCGAGCCGCGATTCTTCGTAAGTAAAATCGGGCGGCACGGAAGAATTCGCCATAAGTTTAGGCGGCGTTGAGCCTTGGCGATAAACCAAAACTTTACCGGGGGACAACCCTTCGTCCACCAACGCGTCGGCATCCACCGAGCCGTCTTCAACGGTGACCACGCCCATGCTGAGCCTGTTTAAATATTCGTGTTTTCTGTTTTTTACGGCGTTGTACGCGCGCTGAATGGGAATAATCCTATCGATAACGCTCACGCCGAAAAAACTACCCGCTTGGTCTATAGAACTTTGACGAACGAACGGAAACTCTCTGCTTCCGTTTTCGCCGTTAATATAAGGTAAAACGTCCTCGGCTAAAAGCTCGCCGCCGCCTACCGTCACTACTCTGCCGTCCGGATATTTTTCGCTAGGCGCGTCGTAACGTTCGATAACGAGCACGTTGTCGTGAACCACTCCGCCCGTAAGACTCGGCACGCCGCTACCCGAAGAATACGGCTCGAAAATTCCGAAAACGTTTACGTCCTCGCCTTTTAACCGCTTGCCGTAAAGCTTGAAAACGTCGTCTACGTGCATAGCCTTCGCGTGGATTATGCTTTTCAGCTCGGAAACATCCGAGCGAAACAAACTGTCCGGAAAAATCTCGAAGGGCGAAATCGGCAAAATCGAAACGTCGCCCTCAAAAATCGAATCGCCTTTTATCTCGCCTATTTTTCTGCCGCCGTTTTTATTCCAAACGACTTTATAAAAAGCGGTGCCGAGCGTTTCGCTCCATAGCGTTGCTTTGTAGATAACGTCGTCCATGTTTAGGCGCGAAAAGGTGGAATTCAAAAGCCTACTTGCCATTTTTGCGGCTTTTACGTCGCCGTCCTCGTCTCCGGAAGCGCGAACGGACATTATCGGTCGAACCCGCGAAAGCTTAGCCGTCCTCGTTTCGACTATGGGCGCTATATGATTGTAAACGGCGCGACCTTGCCAATAATAATCCTTTTCGCTTTCGTAAATTTCGCCGCACGGAT
The DNA here is from genome assembly GCA_964452295.1 of uncultured Acidiphilium sp. Lineage (GTDB taxonomy): Bacteria > Bacillota > Clostridia > Christensenellales > Borkfalkiaceae > HGM11416. The sequence goes on along the minus strand of CAYVKZ010000001.1, from coordinate 7,956 downwards.
TTATTTCGGCATATTGATTGCCCGAAAGATAATTTACGTTTAAATTCCATTGTCTCTCTAACAGTCTGCGTTCTTCGCGACGTTTTTCGAAATCTGCGGTAACCTCGTTAACCAAGTCTTTTTCGTACCGCTCGCGAACGCCTTTAGGACTTAACGAGGTTTTTAAGCTTTTATTCTTTTTTTCCACGCTTTTTATCCTCCGCTTTAACGGCGTTGCTTGCCGCCGAATAAAAATCTTTTAAGCATTTTTCGCAAAGACACACGCTTTCTTCTTCGTTGTCGTCTAAAATCAGCTTGTAAGCGGCGGCGCGAGTACAACCCTTAATTTCGCAAACCATTCGCGCGCTGTTATTTAGTATCTTCATTTTTACACTTCTCCTTAATCAAATCGAGCAAGCGGGTTTTTTCCGCTTCCAATTGCTCGTCGGTAAAATCGGAGTAATCGTTTTTATCCTTTTCGATATCGTCGAGCAAGAGTTTTGCCGCCGAAATATCCGGAGGCACGTTTTTCGTGGTAACTTTTTTTCTGACTACGGTCATATCGTCCTCGTTTTTGGCGTACTCCTCGACGATTTCGCTCGTATCGTAGCCCAAAGCGCGCTTTAACAGCGCCTTGCGTATTTTTGCATAAACTTTATCATCTCGCAAAGTTTCCCCCTTTGCCGCGGTTGTTTTTGCGAATAAGGCGCTCTTTATCCGCTTGCACCAAGCTTTTTACCGCGGGCTTTTCTTTTAGTTTAGGTGCGCTCATAATATAATATCTAAGCTCGTCCAAGGCATGGTCGTCGCGTTTTATCGGCACGTCGCCTTCTCCCCATCGATACCCTTTCAGCTCGCGAATGAGATTTTTGCAACACGGAAATATGCGAATTTTGTCAGCCGCAAAATATTCCTTTACGCGCGCTATCCCCGCAAATTTATCCTTGTTTACTTTCGGATTGCATGCCACGCCGTGCTCGAAAAAAAGTTCGGTTACGCTACGCGAAGACGCTAACGTTTTTTGATTCGCGGCGCTGTCTATAAGTGCGTCTAATCTGCCGTCGTAGCGGCGGTGCCAACCTAATTCGTCGGCAAGTTCTTTGATTTTTTGCGCATGTCGCTCGACTGTTGCGCCTTGCTCGTAGTGCTCCGCGACTACGTAAACGTTTCCGTCGTAATCGACCGCGTAAAAATGGCAAGAAAGCGGATTGTTTAGCCCCGGATCAATCGAAAGCTTGTCTTGCCAATCGAGCGGAATATCAAACGGCTGTACGACGTGAACGTTTTCGTCGAATTCACCGTAAACCTGCCCGCTTTCGGCACGGAATTTCCCGTATCTGCGCGACTCTAACACCTCTTTAGGCAAACTTGCCGTAAGCGCGTCGACTTCGCCTTTGTCTAAATACGGATTGTCGCCCCACTCCATAAACTCGCACCAAACCTCGTCGGAATTAAGCGAGTTAAGATAAATTTCGTCGTGGATAAAGGTCAATCCCTTAAGCGGAGTCATCGTCCCGAACATTATTCCTCGCTTATCGATAAGTCGCATTTTGCACTCGTCGTAAACGTCTTTGGGCGGTTCTTCGTCAAACCATACGAAGTCGAGCGACGCGCCTTGAAATTTCTCGCGACCTTGATCGCAACTTTTAAATCCTATCGTCGAATAGCCGCCCAGCTCGTTTTTTACCTTGATTTGGTCGATAACGCCGTTTTCGGGATAATCGCGCCGCCCCGAATACATAGTTATTTCGGCAATGTCGCAAGGGCGCAGATAAGAAAGAACTTTTTTTTGCGCTACGTCGCGCTGAACTTGCTGCGAAAGCGAAACCACCCATCCGAAGACGTTTTTTCTGTTTTCGCGATAGGGATGAATTCCGCGCGCAAGCCACACCGTTTCTACCGCGCCGCATTCCGTTTTACCGCTTCTGTTTCCGCCGAACACCCACCTGTTGCCCTTTTGGCACTTGTGAAACGCCATCTGCTTTAAATGCACCTTATCGCGATTGTACGCCCAAAGTTTGCCTTTACGAGCCGATATTTCTTTGTCTAACGCCGATAATTTTTTTATCAGCCTTTTTTCTTCCTCTTTCATTTTTTGCCCCGCTTTATTACACGAACCGATTCGCTTTACGCAAGCCATAATAGCACCGAATTTTTCAAAGTCAATATTCACCCGACGCAAAATTTTGTTTTTCCGCAAAAAAATTTTATGTTAAAACTTCCGTTATTTTAAAATACGATAAAATACGACCATAAAAGCTATTTTTTTGGCAGAAATAAATGTTAAAATTATTCCGCTATGATAAAAAAAGCTTTTTTGAAACGAATTTTCTTCAGGAAAAAAGCCGCGTTATTTATAGCGGCTTTAATTTTTTTAACGACAAACGCTTACGTCTGCGTTTTTGCACAAAACCGTAATTTGGCAAATCGGCGAAAAAAAATCGTCTACGCCGACACGGAATACGCAAGAATTTTAAACGAGCAAACGCCTTTTTATTCCGACCCCGGCTGTCAAATGCTCAAGTTTTATTTGCCTTTTTCTTACTACGTCCGAGTGATAAAACTCGGTAGCGATTGCGTTAGAGTGGCGTACATGGAAAACGCAACAGCGCCCGCGCGCGAAGGCTACATAAAAACTTGCGATTTTTTCCCTTGCGATTACGCCCCCGAAAACCCGTATCCCGCCGTAAATCTTTCGCTTAAAAGCGACGAAGTGTTATTTTCCACACCACAAGCAGACGATCCGCGAGTGGTTTTATCCGCGGACGAACAAGCCTGTTTTTACGGAAGCGTTGACTTCGGCGGCGAGGTTTTTTATTACGTTTATGCGGGCGCGTATGTGGGTTACGTGCGAAAACGAGCTTTTTCGGAACATGTCATTCCCGACCATCCTTACCCTTTACCCAAGGAAGAAGAACCGATGGAAGATCAACCCGAAAGCGCGCAATCCGTCGAGCAAGAAAAGCAAAATAACGGAAACGACGGATTAAGCGCGGCGATAATCGCGATTGTTGCGGTTGTAAGCGTTTGCGTGATATATCTTTTGTTTCGCCCCGAAAGCAGAGCCTTAAAAAAAGCGGCTTATTCGGACGACGATTGATTATCGTTTGAACTTTTTAAAAGTTTTTTATTCGTTTTATCTTAAGCCAAACTGTCGCGAGCGGCGTTAGGAACTTTTTTTCGTTCCTCTAAATTTTTAAGTCTTTCGAATTTTGCCTTAAGAAAATAAATATCCGAAAAATTATTGCTAAACCAATCTTCGTCGTAGCCGAGGCGTTTAGCAATGCAGTCTAACTTTGAAGCTAATTTTTTTTGTTTGCGATAATATTTACGCGAAGTGTAATCGAATCCGGGGCGCGGCGGAGTGCGAAAAAACTTATAGCGCAATAACTCGCGTTCCTCGGGCGAAAGTCCGTAAAGTAACTCGTTTACGGTACGTTTTAAATATTTAAGTCTGTCCGCCTGATTGTTGATAAGTAAAATTTTGTCGATTTGTTTTAGAGTTTTGTTGCTGTCTGTATAAGAAGTCAAAGCCTTAAAATAGGCTAGTTTTTCCAATCCGTCGAGCACGCCGTCGAACGACGGATAAGAATAAAGCACGGTTTTAAATACGAGATTCATCTCTATCCCTCCTCAAAAGGCATTTTATTGTCGATATCTTGCCGACTTAGCCGTTAGCGTAAGTTCACGTCGGGGCAAACGGAAAAAATCTTAAAAAAGACGCTAAAAAAGCTTAGTTCGGCTTACCGAGGAGCATATTAAATCGCGTAATTTGTTTTTGCAATACTTTAACGACAATTTTCTAGTATAAAATATGATTTTTTCAAAATACGCTCCTTTTATATTTATTGCAAAAAAACAAATTATTCGAATTTCCTCGGCGGTAAAACTTTTAGAACATTTGTTCGCATATATAATAGCATAAAAATCGAATAAGTTTATATCGTTATGACAAAAAAATTTTTTTATTTTTAAAATCCCGCATTCTGACTAAGAAAATTTTTCTTAGTTTTTTTATTTTTTACAAAACAAAAAACTCCGCCTTTTTAAGCAGAGTTTTTGAATAATTGTAATTATTAAGCGTGTTTTCGTTTTATATCGGCTATTTTTTCTTCCATTGCAAACGATGCAAATTACCCTCTTCCAAAAGTCCGAGGTAATTCTCTTGACGAAGCGCCTCGTAAACGGCAATCGCGGCGGAATTCGACAAATTGAGCGAACGCGCGTCGGAAATCATAGGAATTCGCACGCAAGTTTCCTCGTTTTCAACCAACAATTCCTCGGGCAATCCCTTAGTTTCCTTTCCGAAAACGAGGTAGTCGCCGTCTTTATATCTAACGTCGCTATGAGCATGGCGCGCCTTTGTGGTAAAGAAATAAAATTTTGCTTCGGGATTTTCTTTTTTTGCCGCGGCTTGAACTTCGGCAAAACTATCGTAACAACGCATATCCAATAAATCCCAATAATCTAATCCCGCGCGCTTTAAATATTTATCCGAAACCTCGAACCCGAACGGACGCACCATGTGCAACACGCTGCCCGTAGCCGCGCACGTTCTTGCAATATTACCCGCGTTTTGCGGAATTTCAGGCTCCACCAATACGATATGAAACATTTTTACTCCTTTTTACCTACATAATTTTAGTCGCTTGTTTAAAGCAAAATCCGTTAAGCAAACACCGCCATTAAAACCGCGCCGAGGGTTAACGTTCCCAGCCCGAGCCATGCTTTTTTCGAGAGCTTTTCTTTGAAAACAAAAAGCGAAAAAAGAACCGTTATTAAAACGCTCGTTTTATCGATCGGAACGACCACACTGACTTGCCCTTTTGCTATCGCGTAATAATAGCAAAGCCAGCTTGCGCCCGTAGCAATACCCGAAAGCGCAAGAAAAACCGCGTCCGTTTTTGTAACCGATTTAACTAAGCCTAACTCGCCCCTTCCCGCGACTATCGCCCAAGCGCAAACGAACACGACCGACGTCCGTATCGCCGTAGCCAAATTAGAATCGACGTTTTTAATTCCCGCTTTTGCGAGTAGCGACGTGGCGGCGGCAAAAATCGCCGATAAAATCGCAAAAAACAGCCAAGAAAAGCTTTGAATTTTTTCACTTGTTTCGTCGCGCGTTTTTTCGCGCTCGCCCGCTTTTTTACCGATTTTTATATCGGTCATTAAAAACGTGCCTACGGCTATAAGAATAAGGCAAACGAGCTTTATAGGTAAAGATTTTCTTTCTTCGGGGAATAAAATTACGGCAAACGCGACGGACAAAACGACGCTCGATTTATCCACCGCGGCGACTTTAGAAACCTCGCCTAAAGCAAGCGCTTTAAAATAGCATATCCAACTTATCCCCGTAGCCGCGCCCGAAGCTATAAGAAAAATCCAAGATTTTAAATCGATTTTATCAATTCCGACGTGCGCTCCCGAAATAAAAACCATCGCCCACGAAAACGCCAAAACGACAGACGTCCGTATCGCCGTAGCGACGTTCGTGCTCGTGTTTTTTATTCCGCATTTAGATAAAATAGCCGTAACGCCCGCAAAAAGAGCCGAAAAAACGGCAGCCAAAATCCACATTTACAACCTTTTATTTTGTCTTTTTAATCATTATATATCTTTTTTAACTTTAAATCAATCACAGCATAGCCGCTTTTGAAAAATATCGGTAAAAAAGTAATCGAAAAAGTTTAACGTAGCCATAAAAATTTTGTTTGCGCAATTTCGTTTTTTCGCTTGACTAAACGATAAAAATATAATAAAATTATTTTGTATGAAAAAATATATAAAAACGACCGATCCCCGTTCGGATTATTTTTTTGGCGATATGTTAAATAATTTTAAAAGAAAAAATTCGTTCATAAAAATTTTAGCGTGTTTAGCATGCGTTTTTTGCGCGGCTACCTCGCTTTTTTGCCTAAAAACTTCTACAAAAAACGATATAAGCGTAGCTTTTGCCGACAATGCGCATACAACCGTTAAAAGTCTAGAATATTTCGAGCTCGAAAAGCCGATTTCGATTTTTAAAAGCGACGATAAATATTACATTATCGAAAGCGACTTAGCGGTTATTTATCACGACGACGCTTACGACACCGTGGATCTTGCCGCGCTCGGAGTAAAAAACGCAAAAAGCGCACAAAAATGCGGAAACCATCTTTTAATTTTGGCAGACAACGGCTTGTTCGCGCTTAATCTTTCTACTTTTTCGGCAAAAGCGATTACCCAAAACGTCGTTTGCTTTTCGGTTTGCGAAAAAACAAGTAACGGCAAAACCGTTTTCGCTATCTGCAAAAACGGAGAAAACCGCCCTGCTTTGTATCAAGTTACGGATAAAAACAATTTTATTTATTCCGCGCTCGAACAAGAATATACGCCCATGAACGGCAACGCGACGGCAATCGCGCTTTTTAGCGATTTGTCGTTTTATTACGCGACGGACGGAGCTTTATATCAAAACATTCCGCCCAAGACTTCGGTAACCGCCGATAAAAATTCGGGAAACGTCGAATTCGCGCAATGCGCAGACCAAAAACTCTATTTTAAATCGAACGGTTCGATTTATTCGATAGAAAATTCCGAAAACAAAACGGTCGTTTTAAGTTCTTCGGTTTTGCCAAGCGGCTGGCAAGGCTTCTTCGTGAGCGGCGATTACGCCTATATTTGCGACTACGAAAACGATAAAATCATCGAATATTCGCTTGCTTCAAAAACGGCTAGCGGCTTCGAAATCAGTTTTACGAAAATCGTTCTTCCCGATAATTTTGCGATTTCTCAGCCCTCTAGCCCCTCTGCCGTAACTATAAATTCCGCCTCTGAACTTTATGCCGTAGACCTAAAAAAATCGCTTAAAAACAGATATTTTTGCTACGAAGGTTCTTACGTGCAAAAAAACAAACGCGATTATTTGATAATCGGCGACGTCGGCGGCAAATATTATTTAATTGCCGGGGATTGCTTTGCCTTGATAGAAAAAAACAAAAATTACACGACTCATTCGTTAGCTTCGACTACGCTACCCGAAAAAGCTTATCTAACGAGCGACGCCGCGGCATTGAAGTTCCCCGCGCATGACGCCCTATCGCACTACGACAATCCCCCGCTAGACGAGTTTACGAGCTTTTCGCTTAAAAAAGACGACTGCGTGCAAATAATTTCCGCCCTTCGATTCGGCGACTACGTTTACGCGCTTGTCAGTTTAAACGGTCAAAAAGGCTATGTTCCCGCCTCGTTTTTAACCGAAAGCATTTACGTTCCCGCCGAAAAAACTCAATTTTACTCGGCTAAAATTTACCACAAAACGGCTGAACTTTTCGCCGACGAAAATCTTACCGTAAAACTCGGCGAAATAGATAAATACTCACCCGTTTCGGTTTACACCGAAACCGCAAACGCTTTCTACGTTAAAGATAAAAACGGCAACGCGGGCTACGTTCAGAAAGATTGCGTGCAAAATCCCGCTTACTACACCGTTCGCACCTCGATTATTTTGATAATAGTGGGAATTTCGTTTTTAATCACCGCCCTCTATTTTGAAAAACGCTTTCTTTACTCGCGCAAAAAAATAAAGTAAAGGTTTTCTTTTTCCCGCGAAGCGGGATTTTATCGCGAAGTGATTTCATCCGCCGAATGTGAATTTGTTCCGTGCGCAAGGACGGATTTAGTCGAAAAAAGCCAAGTCGATTTCGACTTAGCTTTTTTCATGCGAAAGAGCAATATAACGGTGCGTAGATCGAGGTAAAAAACATAAAAAGGTGCATGGTTGAACACTCACATGACAACTTCAATGTTAAATTACTGCTCTTGAAAATGGGTTAATCATAAATTGTAGCGTTATTCAATGATATATCGCTAACGCAATATGATATACGGCAAGCCGCACGATATACTTGCTTTGCAAGCATGATGTAATATCCGTTCCTTAGTTTATACGCGAAGCGTATATCATCTGCAAAGCAGATATCATAGCAACAGCTATAT